>JBAZUT010000004.1 GCA_041661265.1 Candidatus Paceibacterota bacterium
CGCCGGAGATAATGGCCCTGAAGCTGAAGGAAGAAAGCATTGTATCGCATCTGATATACAATCATCTGGCCACCTATCAGATACTTGAACCTGTCGCCCATCTGCTGAGCGAGGAGTTTGTCGAAGAGATAGTGAGCCGAAATGTCTATCTGTATGAAAGAATAGAGGAAATGATGATGATGATGGAGGACAACGACTCTTTGAAGGATTAAATAAGAACAACAGCCATTTATGAAGTCAACTGTAAACAAAGTTTGAATTCATGAGTGGTTTTTTTTATACGCATTTTTCGCGCCGATACTATTTGACAACATCAAAATTTGACATTATATTGAAATAGCAAATGATTTTTGAATTTTATTTATAAACATGCAAAATCACGGCGGTCAAAATCGAAACGATTTTTCTGCGCAGGACGAGGACCTCAAAAAGAATCTTTCCGATGCGCTTTCAAAGAAGATAGAACTGCTATCCCGGCTTTTTCGCGAGAAAAAGATATCACTCGATGAAATATCACTGATCCTCGGGATCGACAGGAATGAGATCGAAAATGTGTTCGTAAAGCGGGGTCTTGTGAAGAAAAAGAGGATATTGGTCGGGGGCGGAGCGGGATTCATCGGGAGTAATTTCATCTACCACATCCTTGAAAAATATCCCAGCTATGAGGTGATAAACTATGATGTTCTGACATATGCCGCGAATATCGAGAATTTGAGGGAGGCAAGCAAGAATCCGAACTATACTTTCATAAAGGGCGACATTGCCGATTATGAAAAGCTTGAAGAGATCGCGAAGACCGGGCTGGATGCCATTGTCAATTTTGCCGCGGAAACCGCGGTCGGCCGGTCGGTCCATGGAAAAGCGGCGGATTTCATCCATTCGAACGTTGTCGGGACGCATACGCTTTTGGAACTCGTGAAGAATTTCAAGATACCGAAATATGTGCAGGTTTCGACTGATGAGGTCTATGGAACCGTCGCACTTGATGAAGACAGGCAGTTTGTCGAGGATTCTCCGTTCCTGCCGAATGTTCCCTATGCGGCGGCAAAGGCCGGCGGGGACCTTATGTGCAGGGCCTATTTCAACACCTATAAAGTTCCGGTGATCGTCACCCACTGTTCGAATAACTACGGGCCTTTCCAGCATCCTGAAAAATTGATCCCATATTTCATATTCCGCGCGATGAACAATCAGTCGCTTCCGGTCCATGGGGACGGCCTTCATGTTAGGGACTGGATCTATGTGCGTGATCATTGCGAAGCGATAGATATCATTCTCCACAAAGGAGTTGCGGGAGGAGTGTACAACATAAGCGCCGACAGTGAACGGCCGACGATCGATATTGCAAGGCTTATTCTGGATCTTGTCGGAAAACCGTACGCTCTCATAAATCATGTTCCGGACCGTCCGGGAAATGACAGGAGATATTCGATAAGCG
The DNA here is from genome assembly GCA_041661265.1 of Candidatus Paceibacterota bacterium. NCBI lineage: Bacteria > Bacillati > Minisyncoccota > Minisyncoccota bacterium. The sequence continues at coordinate 1,439 of JBAZUT010000004.1, forward strand.
CAGGAAAATTGAAAAATGAGCTGGGATGGAAGGCTTCGCACTCTTTCGAGGATGCGATGCCGAAGACCATACAGTGGTATCAGCACAATATCGACTGGGTCGAAAAGATAAAGGATAAAGACCAGGAATTCACAAATTATATATAAAAGACAAGTCGAAAGTCCCTAAAGTCCATAACGTCAAAAGCTTTCATAGTTCAAAGTTTAGAGTCATAAGGCCGTATAGTTTATGAAGATAGAGAAATTTGAAGAAATAATAGCGTGGCAGAAAGGAAAAGAGCTGACTTTGGCGGTCTATAAAAAATTCAAAGATAATCGAGATTATGGTTTTAGAGATCAGATACAGAGATCATGCGTTTCTGTGATGAATAATATTGCCGAAGGATTTGAGCGAAGGGGTGATAAGGAATTCAAGTATTTTTTATATATTGCGAAAGGTTCTTGCGGAGAAGTCAGGTCTATGCTACATTTGGCCCAAGAGTTAAACTATATATCAAAAGATGAATTCACCGGATTTTATGGTTTATCGGTGGAAATATCAAAATTATTGTCCGGCTTTATTAAAAAATTATAATGCTTCAAATAAAGATCCCTAAGATCATGAGCACGATTTGTGGGATTTTATAGACTTTAATTGCGCAATTACTTTATGACTTTTAGACTTTAAAGACTAATGACTGAATTTTATGAGCATCGAAAGGGTCAGCACTTCCATAAAGGGACTCAATATATATCTGAATAAAGTCGTTTCCGACAGCAGGGGAAGCTATTGCGACATGGCTCCGGGAGGAGCGGATAATCCGCTTTATGCCGACGGAATAAAGCATATCCATGCTTCCATTGCCACGAAGAAATTCGTGCCGAGGGGAGGGCATTTCCATTATAAGCTGAAGGAAAACTTCTTTACATTGAGCGGAACGGCACTTTGGTATTTTTATGATCTCAAAAAGAATTCTCCGACTTACGAGAATGGGTATGCGGTCGTGCTCGGATATGACAAGCTCGGAATAGATCTGGGTATTCCGGAATTTACGATCGATAAGAACAGCGCAGCTCAGATATCGATTGAGCCGGGGATCTATCACGTTTTTTGGCCGCTGACGGACGTTGAAACGGTTGTGGCGGGCACGGGATCGATGGACTATGATCCCGAAGATTACAACAGGACAAAAATAGAAGAGGTTCCGGGAGCTATCGAGGTTTTCGAAAAAGTGAAGGAAATAATATTGGACCATAAGCAGCTGAAGATACAGGGCCCTCCTGATACTGCAACGACAAATTTCGAATCGGTAATAAAACAAAACAACAATATGGAAAACAACAGTGAAAACACTATGAATAATATGCAACAGATGAAAGCGATCATAACAGCGGCGAAAAACAATCAGCAAAGGCCGTTCTCTCACACCATAAACAAGCACTTGATACCCCTGGGAGGCCGTCCGATGATATTTTATCCGATTGAGAATCTTATAGCTTCAGGCTTCCGCGAGATCGGCATAGTAGTCGGCCCGCAGGACAAGCAGCTGAGGCAGGTGGTCGGAGACGGTTCGAGGTGGGGTATAAAGATAGAATATATAATCCAGGAGGAGCTGACGGGGCTCGGAAGCGCGATCAAGTCGGCTAAGAATTACATAGGCGAGAGTCCTTTCGTGCTTTATCTCGGCGACAACATCATCAAGCATGATATATCGAGCCTTGTTGCAAAATTCCTGGATGAAAAGATGAATGCCATGCTGCTTCTTTCGCGGACCGAGTATCCGCAGAGGTTCGGGGTTCCTGAGATCAAGAACGGAAAGATCGTCAGGGTCGAAGAGAGGCCGATGCACCCGAAGAGCGAATATGCCGTCTGCGGAGTCTATATATACGACAGCAACGCGTTTGGCGCGCTGGAAAGCATCAAGCCGAGCGACAGGGGGCAATATGAAATTTCGGATATACACAATTATTATATAAATTCGGATCTCAATCTCGGTTATGAGATAACCGATAAGTGGTGGAAAGACCGCGGAAAGCCGGACGATCTTCTCGAAGGGAACAAGTTTGTCCTTGAGAATTGCGTTTTTGACGGACAGGGACCGGACAATCAGGGCGAAGTGATCGGAAGCGCCAAGATCGAGGGCAATGTGAAGATCGGAAAGGGAACCCGTATAGTGGGAAAGACTCTGCTTCGCGGTCCGATCGTGGTCGGCGAAGGGTGTTTCATAAAAGATTCATATGTCGGACCATACACGTCGATCGGGAGCAAAACGGAATTGAACGGCACAGAGATCGAACATTCACTCGTGATGGAAAGCGTGAACATCTATACGGAAAAGAAGATCGTGAACAGCGTGATCGGCAAGAGCGCATCGATCGTTTCCGGTTCGGACAATCTTCCTTCGGGAAACAAATTGATCATCGGAGAAAATTCGGTTATTGGGTGGTAGAGAAATATGATTTTAAAAAACGAGCTCGATCACGAAGCTTGTTTTTTAACAATTAATTTGTAAATATCCTCGGTAATTTAAAATTAAAATATCAAAGATAAAAATTACATTTAAAAAACAAAAAATGAAAAAATATTATCCTGATCGAAGTAAGGATCTTGTTCTGTAGGTTGCGCTTATCTTATGCAGAATAATATTGATCCTAAATGATCCGAAACAAGAGAGAAGCGAAATGATTATAAAAAAACACCGCAATTTAATTGTTTGCAGTGATATTATGTTTTTCGATCTCTTCGAGTTTTTTTGTCAGGCGCTTTGCCAGAACGTTTGCCACCAGCAACCTATGAGCGACCAAGAATGCCGCAACTGCAATGATGGCGGTTAGGGGCGCTACAAGATTCTCTTCAATGCGGCTGTTTTCCAGATATTTATATGAGCCGAACGCTGTCGCGAGAGTTATTGCCACCAAGATGGCGAGAGCGGCCAAAATGTGTGTGTTTATGGCCCTATCTTTACTTAAAACTTTTTCGTTCAATCAATTCCCTCCTGTTTTATTATGATCATATTATGTATGAAAAGAGCGATATGTCAATCTATCGGTTTGAAATTTGCGATGGCTGGCGCGTCCGACGCCTCTAATGCGGGAACGAGGTTTGCAGCCCGTTTCCCCTTGTTTTTATGAATCACAAGGCTTTTTGCTATATCAAAACATCGGAAACCGGCTACTAGCCAGTTACGGCAAGCATATTGTTTTTTGTAGAATAAAAAAAGAAGCGGTTTGATATTATCACACCGCCTAAACTTTACTTAACTTTTTTTGCTTTTCTCTTTTGCCAGTATCTTGTGATCGCAACTCCTATTGTGGAGCCAAGAAACATTGCCATGATAGACCCAAGAGTCGGTGGTATTGGCATATCTATCATGTATCCAATAAAACCTCCAAGCAGGACACCGCCGACTAATTGCATAATCAATTCTCTATCCATTATTTTCATTTCATTCATCTCTCCTTGATTACCTAAGAAGAAGGGAGGAGCAGGTTCTTGTTCTGACTTAGTCCGCAAAATTTACGGAGAAGTTCAATTACCCTTTTAGGAAATCGTTTTCACGATTCAAACCTTGCCTTCTTTCTAATTCGTTTCTCTACTTGTTTCCGGATTCTTTGCATTTTTTCAACAAAGATTCGATACAGTCAACGCATGAAGACTTGATCGGAATATTGTATATGCAGTCTATTGCTGCTTTTAGGAATATATTTCCGAACAATTTTAATCTTTCAATTTTTATCCCTGTGGCTGCAGCAATGTTGCCAAGTTGCCTGCGTTCCTGATTTTCAGAGAGAACCCGAAATCCTTTCTGCCTGGCATGCGACATTAGTATGGTATAAGAGATATCTCCCATTTCCATTTCCGTCATTTGCCTTTCTGGTGCGCCGAATATCTCCGGCGCGTCTTTTGCAAGAACTATCGCTCCAAAATTTCTCATCTTTTGTGGCGGAATCCCTGTGGCGATTTCCAGATTCCTTAATTCCCTGTTTATTTGGCCAGAAATCTTAAGTTTCAGCCAAAACCTTTTGTTTTTTTCAAGATCTTCTCTAATCTTATTTTATAGTACTGCTGTTGCAATACTATACAATTCATCCATGTCCATTTCCGGACTTAATTTATTCATATTTCTCTCCTGTATTTTTTGTAGCCGGAATTTTTCGATTTCCCAATTCAATTAATTGGCAAATCTCAATTTACCAGCACTGGAAATTTACTGTTTGAACAATAAACTTTTAGAGCCGGTAAATTGCTTGGTTTTAAAAGTGCAAATTTGTTGCGGGGTTACCTGCAATTCAAGCCAGTATTAACTTTGACTTGACATTACAGCATAGCGGATTTTTGGGCTAAAGTCAAGGGACACACCTGAAAAGACACCCGAAAAGACACCCGAAAAGACTAAAAGACTGACGGAAAGACAATGTATAGCTAAAAAATGTATCAAAAAACCGATTCTAGTGAATCGATGCTTTGAGAGGGATTATATAAGGCAATTTATATAATATTTATAATTGTTTGTTTGTTTTTGGGCATGTTAGCGTTTGATCGGCGCAATCTCTTCGCATATAGTGGCAAACCACTTTTTTCTATGCGATATAGATCTCTTGCGATCGGTGTACTGTTTCTAATACACCACGCTTTCTTAATATTTATCCAGTATATATTTCCACCTTTCTTGCTTTAGAAGCTCAGAAATATATACTGGATAAAAGCCACTTATCAAACTTTCCTTATATAATCTTTAAGATAGTATAGCACATCTAAAACTTTTGTCAAGACTGAGGGGGTCCATCCACATGAGCTCCAAATAAGGTTCAATGAAGTCAGTTTATGGATCTTGTTTCGGGCTCATATCTTGATTGGAAAATACTTTAAGCGATAGCCCCGCATTATTCGGTCATGGCCGATGCTTTTCCGGCTTTATGAAGAATATTGCATATCCCAAATAGTCCAAGACCACGTCCTGGACCCTGTTTGAAACAGTCTCCTCGAACAATTTCGGATATATTCCGCCGGATGTCAGGTATATTTCAAGGAATTCCCATCCGACAAAAACGAAAGTTGCCGCAAGGAAGGCATGTAGGGGTTTCTTTATTCTGAATCCTTTCGGCATCAGTGCCGCAAGCAGGACTCCGCCGATGAAGTGATTTACCGTATCGACATTCCTGAGAAACTCAACGTCAAAAAGATAGACATAGGTCGTGACCGCGGAAATCGCGATGAATGCAAAGATAAGCGTTCGTTTATTCATAATTTGATATTTAATATTATTATTCTATCAGCTATGGCGGTATTTATCAAAAAAAATGCGGATGAACCGCATTTGTTTTCTATGGCTGAGAGATATTGCATTCTCTGCAGTGATATTCTTTTGATCCGTCTTGGAACATGATCCCGGTTTCCTCCAGATCCTCTTGGCACTTGAAGCATTTCTTTTCTTCTTTCGTTTCCATATGTTTCACCTTTGCTATAATATAAACCGATTCGTTATATATTGTCAAAGGGACGCGCGGTGATTGACACCGAAAATAAATTTCGCTAGTCTGAGATTAGTGTTGTATAATAAGCATAGAAAAATACGCCATTTGTAAGGTCCGGAAAATGAAAGAATATCCGATCATAACGATCAGCATCATAAATTTCAATGACCATAAGTTCATTTTTAAGGCGATAGAATCCGCCGTGTCTTTGGATTATCCGAATCTGGATATCATCATCACGGACAACAATTCGACGGATGGGACGCGGGAGGAGATCGGAAACAGACTGATTGGCTGGAAGGAAGAGAGGAAGAAGATCGCTGAAAAGTATTTGCATATTAATGCGGTGAATGAAATACGATACATAAAGAACGACGGAAATTTCGGATTTGGCAGGCCGCACAACGAAGCGATCAGGCAGGCGAAAGGGGAATTCATTTTGCCTCTCAACTCGGATGCCATTTTGAGTCCCGATTATCTTTTGAACGCGCTCGGATCGTTTTCGGATGACCGGGTCGGAGCGGTGCAGGGTAAATTGTTGAGATACGATTTTGATAAGAATGAATTATACAAGAGCAAGAGCGATAAAAGCCTAAATGTCATAGATACGACAGGGCTCATGATGCTGAAGAACCGCCGGATCGTTTGCATCGGACAGGGCGAAGCCGACCAAGGACAATTTGAAGAAAAGAAAGAGATATTCGGCGTTGATGGCGCGGTCCCAGTCTATAGAATGAAGGCCTTAGAAGATGTGAAGATGACAATCTTAAGTCCAAAGTCCATAATGTCCAAAGTCCATAAAGTCGAAAATCCAGAATCGAATAATAAGCTACAAGCTACCTGCCTACCGCCTGCCTGCCGGCAAGGCAGAGACAGGCAGGCAAGCTACAAGCTGAGCGGTTATGAATTCTTCGACGAAGATTTCTTCATGTACAAGGAAGATGTGGACCTTTCCTGGAGGCTCAGGCTCTATGGCTGGAAGGCTGTTTATGATCCAAGAGCCGTGGCCTATCATGGACGGGGTTCCGGCGACAGCATGGCGACGAACTATATCAGCATCATAAGAGAAAGAAGAAAGATCAACGCGAGAGCGAAATTCCTTTCGTTCAAGCATCAAAGGCTGATGCAGATAAAGTGTGATATGCCGGGCCTGCTATTTACGAAGCATTTTCCTGACTTTATAATAAAAGAGATCGGAGCATGGGCCTATATGGCCATCTTTGAAAGATTTACTCTCCGGGTTCTGAAAGATCTTTATAGGGACGTTCCGAAATTCATAAAAAAGCGTAAAATGGTGATGAAGGGAAAAAGGTCCGGAGCGGCGGAGATGGAGAGATGGTTTATGCAAATTAAAAGTTAAAAAATAAAAATGAAAAATGACAAACAAAAAATAGATAATCAATTATATTCCATAGTTTTTCACTTTTCATTTTAAGTTTTTCATTTTAAATATGAAGCTATCAGTTATAGTAAACCACTATCGTACGCCGGAAATACTCAAGATATGCCTCGAGTCGATCGAAAAGAATTTGCTTGAAGCGAAATTCGACTGGGAGCTTATCGTGACGGACAGCGCGACGATCGAAAAAACCTCCGAGATGATGGAGGATTATTTTCCGAATGCAATTTTTATTCCGTCTCCGGAGAACATAGGCTTCGGAAGATCGATCAATATCGCGATCCAAAAGGCGAAGGGAGAATATCTTTTTATTATCAACGCCGACATGATAATCGAGGAAGAAAAGGCGATAGAGAAGCTGTTGGAATATATTGAGGCGAACAAAGATGTGGGAATGGTAGGGCCGAAGCTTCTCAACGTGAACAACACGATCCAGCAATCATGTTTCAGATTCTATACTCCCATAACCGTAATATGCAGAAGAACTTTTTTCGGGAGGCTGTCATTCGGGAAAAAGGTCCTGGACGAATTTCTTATGAAAGATGTTTTTTTGAAGGGGGATGTGTCCGAGCCAATGCCCGTAGATTGGCTCATGGGATCCGCAATGATGGTGAGAAAGTCGGACCTTGCGAAGGTCGGTGTCTTTGACGAGAGGTTCTTTATGTATTTCGAGGATGTTGACTGGTCGAGGCGTTTTTGGGAGAATGGGCTCAGGGTCATATATTTTCCCGGCGCGAAAATGTATCACTATCATTTCCAATCTAGCAAGAAAAAGTCATTATTTGATTCCATGTTCAATAAATATGCGAGGATACATATCGGCAGCGCATTCAAATATTTCACCAAGTACGGATTGAAGAATGTGAGATACGGGGAGTAGCACTGAAAAATTTCTAATTTCTAATTTTGTAATTTATAAATAATTTCCAATGTATCAATTTTTAAACAATTGTAAATTAATACATTTAAACATTAGAAATTAATAATTATAAAATTGTCATTTTTTCCGCTCAACATATGCCATATATTTAATACTTAATTCTAATCATCATGCAAAAAGTTAAAAAAGCGATCGTAGCTGTGGCCGGGTCCGGAACGCGCCTGCTACCTGCAACGAAGTCGATGCCCAAGGAGATGCTTCCGATAATCGACAAGCCGATCATTCAGCTGGTTGTTGAGGAATTGGTTGAGGCCGGGATCAAAGACATAATTCTGGTCACGAAATGGGACAAGAAGCCTCTTGAGGATCATTTTGACCGCAATCTCGAGCTTGAGCAAAATCTTGAGAAGACGGGAAAGACGGACAGATTGAAGGAAGTGATCAGGCTGTCGGAAATGGCGAATTTCATCTATGTCAGGCAAAAAGGACCGTATGGAAACGGCACTCCGGTCCTTTCCGCCGCAAGCATAGTCGAGGATGAGCCGTTTGTTTATGTGTGGGGTGACGATCTTGTGAAGTCGAAAGTGTCATTCACCAAACAGATGATCGAAGACTATGATAAGAGCGGCGCGTTGATGATCGGCGTGCAGGAAGTTCCAAAAGATCAGGTGGACCGCTATGGCATTGTGAAATTGAAGAAAGGAACAATGCAGATCGAAGATATCATAGAAAAACCGAGCATCGAACAGGCTCCGTCGTGCCTTGCGGATTTCGGGAGAATGATCCTGGATCAGAATGTCATCAACATCCTCCGAAAAACGGCTTTGGGAAAAGGGAATGAATTATGGATAGTGGACGCCATCAGGACATATATAAAGAACGGCGGAGAATTCTATGCCAAAAAGGTTGAGGGCGGGAAATGGCTTACAACCGGGGATCCGATGAACTATCTCAAGGCGATATTGGAATATGCCGTCGACCGGAAAGATATCAATGAGGAGCTGGTGAAATATTTTCAGGATCTTCAATAGATTTCCAATTGCGATAAGAAAAAAGTAACGATGTTTCGTTACTTTTTCAATTCAGCAATGCTTCACTGACCGGAATGATCCCGGCAAGGTATTGCGTATGGAAGCATCTTCCCGTCTCAAAATATATCGTCTTATGGTTCGCCCTGATCTCGGCCGGTTCGCCGATCTCGTTCCGCTTGTAGTAATAAAGCGAAACATATCCATCGGGGTCCTTCACCTGGAATATGATCGAGTTCTGATGCTCGAAATGCCTGATCACAGCTTCTCTCACTTCGTCTGCGCGGGGATGATCGAACTCGAATATCGCTTTTCCGATGGTGAAAATTTCTGAAATTTCGCATATGCTTGATCCCAATATCCTTTTTGTTTCAAGGAATTCTTTTTCGATCGCATCGCACTGCTCAGTGCTCAAGGGAACTGCCTTGAGAATGCCGTGTTTCGGGGCGATGACCATGGTTGATCCTTTGGTCGATGCTTGCCTGATCTTTCCGAATAGTTCGTATATTTTGGATTTATTTATCAATGTTCTTCCTCCTTTTTTATTCCGCTTTTGATCTTTCATTGCCAATGGGAATGAAAGATCATTCGGCATAACAAAAAAACAACCCCTGGCGGGCTGCGTGATCTTTTATTCAGTTCTCTATGGCTTATACAAAATCAACAACCCGTTTGAGGCATTTGGTGGTGAAATATTTTTTAGTTGTCGAATGCATTGCCATAATATGTATCGTAAGTTGCTGTAATAATTGTAGTTGATATAATGATTATGTCAAGAAAGGAAAGAGGAGGCTAGTATATAGTATCTGGGTAGTTGTAAAGCCGAAGGTCCATAAAGTCCATAATGTCTAAAGTCGAAGGAGGTGTGTAATATTGAGTATAATAAATACGGAATTGTTAGGATTCCCCTCTTGAGAGCCCGTCCCTGCCTACCGGCAGGCGCCTTGGGAGGAGGGCCAGGGGTGTGTGGACATCTGATTGACCTGTTGATGCAATTCCCCTCTTGAGAGGGGGTTGGGGGTGTGTTAATTCTCTATTGTCGAAATACTCTCCCCAAAAGCCTGTTTCAACTTGAATTATCCAATGTTTAAAAATTAGCTCATTAACTCACTCATTGGAAATTAGAAATTAGAAATTTTATCCCCGTTTCCCTCTTGAGAGCCCGTCCGCCTTGGGAGGAGGGTTAGGGGTGTGTGAGTTCGATATTGTTATATTGTTCTGTTGCCGAATTGATCCGGAGTTTGAATAAATATAGAAATTTATTATGAAGATAGCCATTTATGCTAATGAATTGAATAAGGAGAGCGAATCCGGCGTAAAAGTTTACACGCGGGAGATCATAAAAGCTCTTCTGAAACATGACTCAAGGAATACATATTATGCATATATGAAGTCCGGAAACCGAGGTCAGACCTCGGAAGTGGATAAGCTGGGGAAAGAGTGTGGTTTAGTGGTCAAAAAATCAGGATCCGGCATGCCGTTTTGGACATATGCGCAATTTCCGGGGGAACTTCGAAAAGATGCTCCGGATGTGCTTTTTATGCCCATACAAGCCGTACCATTTGTCGTGAAACCGAAGAATATGCGCCTCGTGGTAACGGTCCATGATGTCGCATATCTGCTGTTTCCCGAACATTTCACGCCAATAAAAAGGATTTTGCTTGATTTTCACACAAAAAGAGCGATAAGAATGGCTGATGCCATAATTGTTCCTTCTATGGCGACAAAGAACGATATAATAAAGCACTATGCCGCAAGTGCGGATAAAATAACCGTAATCTATCACGGCACCTTTAAATCGCGCGAATCTTCGCCGGTCGATGAAAATATCTCAAAGGTGGTCGAAAGCTATAGGCCATACATTCTTTTCATCGGATCCATCCAGCCCAGAAAGAATATTTCGGCGCTGATATATGCCTTTAACAAGATAAAGTCCGCAAGGCAATCAAGCCTGAAGCTTGTTATTTGCGGTCCGAAGGGATGGATGCACGAAAAGACATTCGAAACCGCAAAAACCAGTCCGTTCTCGGAAGATATAATATTCACCGGAAATGTAATAAAGGATCAGCTCAACTGTCTTTACGAAAGAGCGATGATATTTGCAATGCCGTCGCTGTATGAAGGATTCGGCCTGCCCGTGATCGAGGCGATGAGCTGTGGACTGCCATGCGTTGTGTCACGGAATTCATCGCTTGCCGAGATCGGAAAAGATGCGGCATTATTTTTTGATCCGTATGATGTATCGGATATCGCGAAAAAAATAGCGCTTTTTCTTGATGATGAAAAGCTTCGAGCGGAATATTCTCAAAAAAGCTTTGAGAGGGCGAAGTTTTTCAATTGGGAAAAAGCGGCAAAGATGCATCTTGACGTTTTTGAGGCAAGATAATCTGATCAGGCACGTCTGCAGAGAAGGGATCGTCCCTTCTTTTTTGTTATTGATTCCCTGGCGCTCAATTCCTACGGTGCATAAAAAATTAGTCAAAAGCCTTGACATATTCCAGGATGACTATAAAATGAACCAAAAGAACCGTAGTTTCTCATTATATGTAAAAGCGGATAGCAATAACAACTGAAAATATAGACCATCAGGCCGTTCTGGCGGGGTTTTTTAATTTTCGACTGTAGGAGGATTAATATTTAAATCAAAATTATGATGTATTACAAGAGGCGGGTTGAAGCAAGAAAGACTGTTCAGGCGGCTGTATTGGCTGTGTCGCTAATGTCTTTGGTATCAGGTGCGCATGTTTTCGGCCCATCGAAAGTAAGCCACGCAACTCAAGCGGCATGTCCGCTATCTTCTCAGGAGGGGCGCACCATCGTAAACTTGAACACGACCGATCACAGAATATACATCAGGTCGGATAAAACGGAGCCGGAAGCGAAACTCGGACCCGTAAGTGCATCAATTCCTGCGGGAAAATACAATGTGACGCTTGTTTCGTATGATGATCATTCAAATAAGCTTACTCAGACTCAAAATGACGAGAGATGGTTTCTTATGCTGAAAAACGGTTCCGGAAGCCTTATAGCCTCAACGAATGCGATAAGCGATCTTGCCGATGATGATGATTGGAAAACAGAACTTGTTAATGAAAACCTGGAGATCTCGGATGATGTTTCGGCGTTGACTGCGATGCATGCCGCATATTTTTCGACCGCAAGTCCGAACAGCATAGATCCGATCTGTGCAGCTTTTGACTATATCGCTCCCATCGAAACGCCAAAATGCACCCTTAGTATTTCAAAAGAAGTAGATAAGGCGGATGCCAAGCCGGGAGATATTCTCACCTATACGCTGAACTTTTCAAACACGGGAACGGCTGATTGCACCGGAGGCGGTGTGAGGGTGAATGATGTCGTGGATGGCAAGCTTTCATATGTCGGCGAAACGCACAGTACGAATATTGACGGGGGATACGGCTCGGGCGGAGTCTATGACGGTTCGACAAAAACATTGTCCTGGAACGCGCATACGCTGACGCCGGGGGAATCCGGATCGGCCACTTGGACAGCCGAGGTCAGTACGCCTGCAAATTGCGGAGATTATGACATTGCAAATACGGGCAATATAACCTCATGGGAATATTCTAATTTTCAGGATGTGGTCTATAGCAACGAAGTGCACACGGCCGTAAGCAATGCGTGTCCTGAGACGAGGTGTATTTTGAATATTTCAAAAGAAGTGGATAAGGCAAGCGCTGGAATAAACGATGTTTTGACCTACACCTTGAATTTCTCCAATACCGGGACGGCTGATTGCACCGGCGGCGGAGTGAAGGTCAGGGACGCGGTCAATGAGCGCCTCGATTTTATAGGTGAAACGCATAGCGATGATATATCTGCAGGATATAACGGGCTTGATCTGTATGACGAGTCCAGCCGGACATTGATCTGGAATGCCCACGATCTCGTTCCCGGAGAGTCCGGATCCGTGACTTGGACGGGAAAGGTGGCTGCGCCGGCGATTTGCGGCGATTTTGAGATCCCGAACAGGGCGGATATAACCGCATGGGAATATTCCGAGTTTAATGATCTCATATACAGCAATGAAGTGACGACCGGAGTGGAGAATGACTGCCCTCCTGAAACGGATACTCTTATCCATTTATTAAAAAGATCCTGCCCATCATGGTCGGTTCTCTCGGGTAATGGTTATGGCGAGATATATGATGATACGAACGGGCATTTCACTGAATTCATAAACTATTCTGCGACGGAACCTCATTTTCCGGGGATCTATGCTTCAAAGCCGGTCCTCCCGGATGAGATTCCGGCAAGCTGCAAGGCCGAGGCTGGATGGGATTTCAAGCTATCGACGGATCTGGATCAAACTCAAAATATTTCCACTGTCGGCCCGACCAATGCGGATGGTGAGATCGCGATACACTTGTCGGAGCTGAAGCCCGAGCAGCAAAGTTCGCTTACAAGCGGCGGTCCCTTGTGGGTCAGCGAGATTATGAAAGAATCGTATGATTTCGGTGCCCTGAGATGTTATAATGACGCCAGAAATGGAGATAATATCGAATATATTCAGCTTGGTTCCGGCGCCTCAAGGCCGGGCGAGGTCTATTGCATTGCCTACAACGTGAAACCGCTTCCGCCCCCTCCTCCGGATGTCGTGATCGCGCTGGTAAAATCTGCGAATCCGACGACTCTTCCCTCAAGCGGAGGAAATGTCGCTTATTCATATACTGCGACCAATCCTGGAGACGTGCCTCTTTCCGATGTGTCCTTGATCGATGACAAATGCGCACCTGTCAATTTTGTCGGAGGTGATGCAGATTCGGATCTGAAACTGGATACAAATGAAACTTGGACATATTTATGCGAGAAGAATATTGTCGCAACGACGCTGAATACGGCGACGGTGAGCGGAAAATACGGGGATGACACGGCAACCGCTTCAGCGACCGCAAATGTAACTGTCGAACCTGTCACGCCCGCACCCGCGATCGGCATAACGAAGTCGGCAAACCCGTCTTCGCTTCCCGTAGGCGGAGGCCATGTCACGTATGCATATAATATAACCAATGCGGGAAATGTTCCTCTTTCAAATATTACTCTTATGGATGACAAGTGTTCATCGGCTGCCTATACCGGCGGGGACGTCAATTCCGACTTGAAATTGGATCTGGATGAATCCTGGGTATATGGATGTTCTATGGTTCTTTCTGTAACTACCACCAACACTGCGACTGCGACCGGAAAATATGCCGATACGACGGTGACCAAAAGCGCTTCCGCAACGGTTACTGTTGCCCAGATCACGCCGGCGCCCGCTATTCATCTGTCAAAGCTTGCCGACAAGACAAGTCTTCCTTATACCGGCGGCCAGGTGAAATATACATACTCGATAACAAACCCGGGAAATGTCGTTTTGACGGACATAATCCTGACAGACGACAAGTGTTCTTCTTTGAATTTTGCGAGCGGGGATACAAATTCCGACAGCAAGCTCGATCTTTCTGAAAGCTGGTCATATTCTTGCGAGATGAACATAACTCATACCACGACGAATACTGCGGTGGCGACGGGAAAATCCGGCGATCAAACTCTGTCCAGCGAGGCAAAGGCCACGGTTTCAGTCGCGAATCCTCCGGGCGGTTGCACAAGCGGATGCGGAGGAGGCAGCGTTTTGGTGACGGAAGCGATCAAAGTCGTAAAAACAGCTGTTCCGGACAAAGTTCCTTCTTCGGGGGGAGATGTTGTCTTCAGGTACGCCGTGAGCAATCCGGGTTCATCGCAGCTGCATGACGTTACGATGGTTGATGATAAGTGCAGTGATGTAAAATATATGAGCGGCGACACAAATAGCGACAAATGGCTCGGGAATTCGGAGGTGTGGAACTATGAATGCAAAATGGCGATCACGTCGGAAACGGTGAATACTGCGACCGCAACGGGGTATGCCGGAAGCCAGAAGGTGACCGATCAGGCAACGGCGAAAGTGACGATCGGCCTGTCGGGCGTTACGATAAAGGTTACAAAGTCTGCAAACCCAAAAGCTTTGCCAAAGAAAGGCGGGAAAGCCGTTTATAGTTATGAGATCTCGAATCCCGGTCAGGAAGCTCTTTCGGATGTGACCCTGACCGACAATAAATGTTTGGACGTGAAGCTTGTCGATGGCGACACTAATTCCGATGGAAAGCTTGATTCAAGCGAAAAATGGCATTATACGTGCGAAGCCACTTTGACACAAACGACGACCAATTTCGCCACTGCAAGGGGGAGGGTCGGAACTTCATATGCAACTGATACGACGTCTGCGATAGTCACGGTTGGAGAAACGATTTTGCCGTCGATGATGCCGAAGACAGGCGGAGGAGCGGCTGCGGCCGAACAGGAAGGAAATCGGAACATATTGATATCCGTTGCCGCTTGGATAGTGATCGCAGGATGCGTGCTCAGGTCAAGGCGGGTATAGCATAGTATCAATTACTGTGAATTACGAAATGGCTTCTTTTGTCATTTCGAAATGATTCGCCAGCCGGCGAAGACTGAGAAATCCCTTAAATAATATAAGTCTCGAATAAGAGTGTTGAAGGGATTCCTCTTTGCGCATTGGTGGATCGGAATGACACAAAAATTTGAATTTCGTAATTCAAAACAATTAAGAATGGCTTCCATAACAAATGAAGCGCGAGTCTTTGTATTTATGAATGATGAATATTCTATGGAAACTGACCAGATAAAAAAAATAGCTTTGAAGATCACGGCATGCAAAAAGCCGCTGATCGTCATGCCCAAAAATCCCGATCCGGATGCCCTGGGAGCTTCCCTGGGGCTTTTTTTGGCTCTGAAAAAACTGACAAAGGATGTGAGGCTGATCTGCTCATCGAGAATATCGAAAAAATATGAGTATTTGGCGGAATATGATTCGATAATGCGCGAGATAGAAGGCAATTCGGAGTATTGCATTTCATTCGATCTTGAGGATCAGGACATTAGATCGGTGATCGCGGAAAATCGTCATGGATCCATAAGGCTGAAGATCTCCGCCGGACATAGAAGCATAAAGACGGATTCATTGAAATTGGCGTGCAACGGTTCCGATCATGATCTCATTATTACCGTATCGGCACCGACGACAAAATCTATCGGGCGAATATATAGCGAGAACAAGGCGATGTTTCAAGGACTGGAAATGATAAATATCAATAATTCTCCTAAAAGCGAGAGTTACGGGGTATTGAACATTTGTGTGAGCGAGATGACCGTATCGGAGATGATTTTCGCGATCCTATCCGAGATGAAGCTTGTCGAAGCGGATCCGAAAATTTCTACAGCGCTTCTTTCTGGCATTATCGCGGGAACAAAGAATTTTCAAAAGGAAAAGATCGGATATCAAACATTTGAAACTGCATCAAGGCTCATGGCGGGCGGAGCGGACAGGGACGAGGTTATAAGATATTTCAAACGGTCGGATATTCCGTTCTATATCGTCGAATGCTACAGCCAGGTTGCTGATTCGATTGGAAGATCGGACGGTATTTCACAGGCTTTTAGAAAGATCGAAGAGTTTGCAACAAAGAAGAAACTGAATTCGGCCGAAAAGGCTGTTCTGCTCATTATGGTAGTTGTTTTTGCGGCACAAAACGTAAAGATCTCAAAAAACGGCCAAGGCGAAGATGTTTCCGGTGATACACTTTTCGAGTTGCCAAAAAGAAACATAGTTTACGCTGTGGATAAACTGCCGATAACTGATGAGATTTTGGGATCGATAATTGATTCTGAGGCGATGAAAGCCGGGGTTGGGATAGAAGCTGATGCCGTATTGGAAATAGACAATTCGGACATTTCTCAAAAAATAGCGGATCCAAGAACGCTGAAGATCGCAAGTTTGAAGGTCAATGCGAACATTCAATATGTCGGACTGAATGACGACGGATCGGTTGGAGTTCCGACAAGCGAGAAGGAAGTCGCTTGGTATATGTTCGGACCGAGGCCCGGAGAAGAGGGAAATGCAGTTATAGTCGGTCATCGAGATTCAAAAACAAATCCGAACGGTGTTTTTCGGCGGCTAAACGACGTAAAAATTGGCGATAAGATCGAGATAGTTGATGTGAATGGAAACACATTGAAGTTCAACGTGATAAAAAAAGCGGCTTATGACGATTCGAATGCTCCCATGAAGGAGATATTTGGAACCGGAGACAAAAGAATGCTGAATTTGATCACATGTTCAGGCGCATGGAACGCCAAAGAGAATAACTATGACAATAGAACTGTAATATACAGTGAACTTGAAGAGTAACGGATTTACAATAAAGGAGCTAAGCTCCTTATTTGAAAGAAAAGTGATTTGAAAACGGAAATTTGTGACCTTTTTACCTCATGATACGTTATATATCTTAAGGCCAGCTAAAGACTGGGTATTTTACATATTCCGGCAATATGTGTTATAATCACAACATTGCAAAGGTTTGATTTGCTGATTTTGATTTGGATGAATAATTGCTGGATATTTTGTGGTATTCACTCGACCATAGAATGAGTATGTGTGGCTTTTATTAGCCAATATCTGTTTAGATATTGATTAATTAAAACATTCATTAAAAATTTGAAATTTGAAATTAGAAATTTTGAATAAATCTATACATTCGGATGGCTTTTCTGAAAAACGAATCGAATTTTAGGACATAAAGCGTTATTGATATGTTGTATCGGCTATCCGATACACAAGTGTAACAATTTTAATTTGTCTACGTTATTATTAATGAAACCATTTACGGGACTGGAAGAAAAATTATTGATGAAGAGGGTAGTTTTGGGAGATAAAGAAGCATTTGCGGAAGTGTATGATTTTTATGTAGTCAAAATCTTCCGTTTTGTATATTTAAAAACTAACTCGAAGGAAGTTGCGGAAGATATCACCTCGGAGGCCTTCATGAAGTGCTGGAAACACATTAGGGCACTGCAAGAAAAACCGAAAGAGGGAATATCAGATCACGAAACTATAGGACCGCTTCTATACACGATCGCAAGAAACACGGTTATCGACTATTATCGGAAGAAAAACGAAGATCATGTCGGAATCAGCGAGGAAATGAAGGATAGGATCGCGGACAAGCGTCAGAATATATCGGAAAAATTGATCATAAAGCAGGAAGTTGAGTATATAATCAATGTGATCAAAGAACTCCGCGATGAATATCAAGAAGTGCTGCTCCTGAAGTTCGTTGAAGACCTCCCAAACGGTGAAATATCGCAAATAACGGGAAAGTCGGAAGGATCTACAAGAGTTTTGATACACAGAGCGCTGAAATCACTGGAAAAGGCGTTAAATACAAAGGAAAATATCAGAAATAGCAAGAAATAGTAAAGTTTGATTGGTCTGACTGTCATTGCGAGGAGTACTAACGACGAAGCAATCTAGCAATATTGGTCATTTAGAAATTGAAAATTGATTAGTAATTAAGTATTAGTAATTACCTGCCTGCCGGCAGGCAGGGAAATTTGATATATCTGGATTAGCTTACGTGAACGTTAACTAAGTAGTGCGATTTGGCATATAAACCTTGACAACTATGAGCGTTAGTGATGTAATCTCACAACTGAAGAGCTTGAAGGAAATCGAACCCAATGAAAATTGGGTTGTTTCAGTTAGGGAAGAAATATTGACAAAAGCGCCATTTAATGATGTGGTGAGTCCGATTTATGCTGAAAAGCCTTCAAAAATGGACAATTTGATGTATATATATGAGTCTATTAGCAGAAAATACCGATTTATGCCTTCTATGGCATCTATGTCGATTATTTTGTTGATTGGCAGTTTTGTGACAGTTACAGCCGCAAAGACCAGTCTTCCGGGCGATCCGCTTTATGCCGTTAAGATCGCAAATGAAAACTTGGTCTTGGCTGTTACGAGTGACGAGGATAAGCCTGGTGTTGAGATGGAAATTGCGGGAAAAAGGCTTGAAGAGTTGACGGAAATAAGCAAAAAGGCTTCGGATGCGGGTCAACAGCAGAAAGTAGAGCAGCTTGTGAAGACTTTTGAAGAGAAAGTTGTAAGCGCAAATGACAAGATGTCAAAGATAAGTCAGAAGTCAGGAAAGAAAAAAGTTGCACAGGTGGCAAGGCAGTTGAACGATCAAACAACTAAGTATTCTGAACTTTTGGCAAAAACTACTGAAACATTACCGACTGTGGTTAAGGAGAAAGTAACCGATCAAATAGCAAGCGCTATTGTGACGACTGAGAAAGCAAATATGGATTCTCTTTTGATCCTCGCCGAAAGTAATGATAAATTGGACGAAAAGGTCGTTTCGGATGAAGAAATGACGGATATGATTTTGAAGAAGGTTGAACAGATCAATGAGAATAGCGCTTCAACATCAAACGAAGCGGTTCAGCCGGTTGATAACGTTGAGGATAAGACATTGGATGTGGATAAAAAGGATGGTACTTCAGATGTTGCACCGGATACAGCTTTACAAGCGACATCGACCGAACCAGAAGTTTCGCCGATCGATGAAAAATCTGCAATAATGAACAGTATAACTGAAAATTTGAATAATAATAATATAATTGATGCGGTTAAGGGTGTCGCACAGGCGCAACAGTTTGATATTGACCAGAATACAGCAAATATCGGTACTGCGAATAACGTTACGGATGATACGCAGAATAGTGTTGAATCTGATGTGAATGAAGATAAAACGAATGATACTGTCGGAAGTGGAGATGGGAAAATAAATAATGTCATCACCCCCGTCCCTGTTGAATAGGCTTCCCTAAAACTTAGTTTTAGGTAAATCTGAAAACTAAGTTTTGGGGGAGTGAATCATTGCGAAAGTCGGTCAGATCCTCGACCACGAGGTCGGATCCTCTGAAAGAAGAAGGCTAAGTAGCTCGTGAATGTCATTGCGAGAAGTCCCGTGTTCTCGGGACGACGAAGCAATCTCACCATGAAGCTATTAAGCCATTGAACCTTGATTATTTGAGGGATCTATGATCCAATCGGACTGAACTTGAACATAATAGTGTATGTTCGAGGAAAAAAGCATAGCGGGTCGATTGTATCCGGCTAAAAACGAATGTTCGAGGAAGAAATTCCGGGAACGTTCCAACAGCCGGAAATCACGCTAAGCTGTCTTGAAAAGAAAGTAGATCTGATTTCTATACAAACTTAATTTAACCAAAATGAAATTTAGACATTGATTGC
The DNA here is from genome assembly GCA_041661265.1 of Candidatus Paceibacterota bacterium. Classification (NCBI taxonomy): domain Bacteria; kingdom Bacillati; phylum Minisyncoccota; species Minisyncoccota bacterium. Next base: position 21,363 of record JBAZUT010000004.1, read on the forward strand.
TGAAAAATTGTGCATTTATTCTGGAGTTCAAAAACTGCCTGAATGCGTAATTATCCCCCTTGATAAAGGGGGAATAAGGGGGATTTCAACCTCGACTACGAGGTCGGATCCTCCGGACTACGACTCATGAATACTGAAGAGCTCTGCACTTCCCTCGGAGGTAAGTGCTCTGGAACGGTTTATGAACGTAGAAGCGGAAGAGGTCAGATCCTCCAGCGCGAGGTCTGATCCTCTGAATGAAGAAAGCTAAGTAGCTCGTGAATGTCATTGCGAGAAGTCCCGTGTTCTCGGGACGACGAAGCAATCTCACTAAGAAGCTAACAAGCTACCTGCCTACCGGACAGGCAGGCAAGCTGAAAAGCTAATTCCGGCTGTCCTTGAACTCCGGAAAACACAAGTTCAGCATAAATTCTAAATTTTAAGGAAATTACAAATGAGTTTAAAGAAAAAAACATTGAAGAAAGCCATCTCGATGGTAACTGCATTGACCACCATCGTTTGGCTATCAGGAATTTCAATGTTCGCGGTTTCCGTGAATGTGGCTTCGGCTGCAATCGTTGATGGTGCTTTGATCTCTTCAAACGCCACCAATCCAGACGGAACCCCGACATTGGCATCTCTTGATGTATATATAGTAAAGCTTGTCGGTGCCAAGAAATTCAAGAGATTGATCTTGAATCCTCAGGTATTCGAGAGCTACCAGCATTTCAATTGGAATTCTGTTCAGGAAGTTGATCAGTCTATTGTAGACCAGTACGCAACTTCAAATCTCATCAGAGTTGATCAGGATCCGGCTGAAAAGATTTTTGGACTTGCTCCTGATGGAGACACAGGCTCAAAGAGCTGGGTTAATTTGACGTCAACACAGTTCTTGACTGAAGGCGGCGCAGACGCTGATTCAGTTTATGTAATTAATTCAACAGATGCAGGAAACTATACTGCAGTTGGAGATGTTACAACTGTGGCTCAATTGACAACATTCCTATCGACCGGAGTTCTTCCGGGCGGACTTACCGGTGAAGCAACTGTGAGCGTTTCTGCTTCAACTCCGGCAAGCACGGTTGTTGCTCAGGGAGCGCAGAATGTAGTATTCACGAAGATCAATTTTTCGGCTGGCGCAACCGGTTACACTGTATCTAAGATCATTGTGACCAGAAGCGGTGTTGCAAATGATACCGATGTGTCTGCCGTAAAACTTTATGACGGTGCTACGCAAGTTGGATCAAGCCAGGCGATTAACACCAATACTCATAAAGCATCGTTCTCTTCATTGAACATTGCAGTTGATGCAAATTCAACAAAAACGATCACAGTTAAGGGAAATATTAGTGCTACGGCTGGAACAACTAATATCATTCTGGGCGTAGCTCAGGCTTCTGATATTACTTCTACTGCTTCATCGCTAACGGGATCTTTCCCTGCGAATGGCAATGCTATGAGTATTACTTCTGGCGTGACCGTCGGACAGGTTACAGTTGATGTTCTAGCAACACCGGCTGCAACAAATATCATTTCCGGTTCAACTGAACAGCATGTTGCATCCATTAAATTTACTGCAAATGCAAGTGAAGCATTGAAAGTAAATTCATTTAAGATGTCACAGGTTGGAACAGCAGGTGCTGCCGATATTTCAAATATCGTTGTGAAATATGGCAGTGAGGTTCTTGCGACAATTGCTGAACTAAACACAAGCAATGCTGCAGTTGTAGTTCTTTCACCTGTAATTTCATTGAATGCTTCTGCAAGCAAGACAGTTGATGTTTATGTAGATGTTGCTTCAGGAATCAATACATCAAGGACTGTTCAATTTGAAGTTACTCAAGCTGACGATGTTTCTGCAACTGGCGCAAATTCACAGGGCGATGTAACTGTAGTCGCTGCTGTCGCGTTCGCAGAACAAGGAGCACAACATACTATTTCACAGGGATCCTTAACGACAGCTATCGATGCTACCGACAATCCTGCTGCAGGAAATATTGTTAAGGGATCAGGCTCAAGAGTTGTTACAGCTTTGAGGTTCTCAACAGGCTCAACTGAGGGCGCAAGACTGACACAGATCAAATTGACCGGTGCTGGAACAGCGACCCCGACTGATGTAAGCAATTTCATTATGTACAAGGATGGAGTTGAAATTGCGACAGGTTCAATCAGTGGATCGACTTCATCGTATACCGTCCAGTTCGGAACGAACACCGTGAATTCATTTGATGAACCCGGTTTGTTCGATGTTGCTGCTTCTGGAAATACGGATGTTGTCATCAAAGCTGACATCTCATCAGCTGCAACTGCAACTAGAACGGTAATTTTGAATGTTTCTGCCGCAACTGATGTAAAAGCTGATGGATTATCTTCTAAGAAAGATGTACCATCCGCTAGCATCACTGGTACGACAACAGGATCAACCCTTACAATCACTGCAAGTGGCGGACTCTCTGTTGCAAAGAACGCAGGTTCTCCAGCAGCTGAAACGATCGGAAAAGGAATCACTGGAAAATTGATTGCTAAGTTTGATTTGACTGCGGATTCCGGTGAAGATATCACTGTTTCTTCTGTTACTATGAGAGCATATAAGAACGGAACCGGAACGGGAACAGTCGCGGCAACAGGCGACATAACGAACATGAAAGTTAAGATCGGTGTTGACCAGGTTGGTGCAACCGTTGCAAGCCCAAGCTCTGGCGTCGGTGCATTCAGCATCAATAAGACGATCACAGCTGGAACTTCGATCACATTGGATGTTTATGCGGACATTCCGACAGGAACAACTGCAACTTCAGTTCACATCGATCTTCCGGGCGCAGGAACAATTGCTGATGATATTACGTCAACAGGTGTTTCATCAACGGTTGACTTGGCAGAAACCGGAAGCGCGACAGGTAATCTGATGACGATCGCCGCTCCGGCAGTCACAGCGTCTATGTCGGGGACTCCGGCCGCTTCAAACAAAGTTGTTAATTCAACAGCTTCGTTGATCGGTAAGGTTCTTTTGACGGCAGGTTCGGCCGAAGATGTGAAAGTCAACACTTTGAAACTTTCATTTGACGATGCGGCTGGCCTTGCTACAGCAAGCAGTGCAAACACTCAATTGAGGAATGTTAAGCTCTTCAAGAGCGGAACAACGACTCAGGTTGGAAGTACTGTGTCTGTCATCACGGATGGTACTGCTGATTATGCGAACTTTACAGGTTTAGACCTGACTGTCACGAAATCGCAGACTCAGGCTCTTGATGTCAAATCTGATATAGTTGCTGGTTCTGGAACGACATATTATGCAGGCATTTTTGTCGCGACTGACGTAACTGGAACAGGTCTGCAGTCTTCAACTGCGGTTTCAAGTGCAAGCGGAACATTCCCAGCGGTAAGCGCAGGTGTGACTGTTCAAGCAAGCGGAACATTGGTTAATTCAGTTGCCGCTGATAGTCCAGTTAATGCCAATATTGCCGTTGGTGGAACTGACACTTTGACGAATCCGAAGGATGTCGAGATGGCTAAGTTCAAATTCACATCACAGTATGAAGCTGTGAAGATCAAGACTATAACCTTGACAAGGTCTGGCGGAGCTGATGCGGACTTTGTGAAAGTGAACCTTTATGCCGATGGAGCCAAAGTTGGCGCGGATGGGTATGTGTCAAGCGGAACAGTAACTTTCAATTTTGCAACCGGAAGTGAAATCGTCGTTGATGCTGACGGAAGCAAAACAGTTACAGCAAAAGCTGATCTTAACGGCGTTGGTGGTGGCGTTACACATGCTGATGCTCCGATCTTAAAGATCAATGCCGCAACCGATGTTACGGCCGAAGGATCTCAATCAGGTGTCGCGATTGTTCCGACAGGAACTGCAACCCCTGCCGCAAAGACGCTATACAAGACTATAGTTTCCGCGGATGTTGAGCTAACTGTCGTTCCATCTAATTTAGCTGCTTCGTCAAGCACGGCACAGAAAGTATTGGCCCTGAAGCTGACGAATGGCGGCAAATATGATGCAACGATCACCAAGCTGACCATAACTCCAAGCTACACAGCAACTGACCTCGGAGACGCAGGATATGCAGTATACTGGAACGATGATCTTACTCTCCTTACAGGAAGCAATGTGGCCGGAGATACTACAAGCGGAACTGGAACAACATTGACGATAACTGGCAACAATACGATTGCTGCCAACTCATCAAGAATATTGTACGTTGTTGCTGACACAAGTGGTTCAACAACAAACAACACATTCCAGTTGAATGTCTCTGCAGTCGCTGATCTTGGTTGGACTCCAGATGGTGGATCAGAGGTTACGACATTGACAAAGACATTACCGACTACAACCGCTCCGTCATTCAAGTACTAATAGATTCTAAAGTTTCCCGATAGCTCTCAAAATCGGTAGTCCGGGATTATACTAAAAATAATCGCTGTACACACAAAACCCCCGTTAATTCGGGGGTTTTGTCGTTCCCAATGCCTACCCCTCAATCTCCTAAAACGAAGTTTTAGGAAAAGACCAAAGACAAACAAAAAAAACCGCTATAAAGGGTTTTGATCCTTCCTAAAACGAAGTTTTAGGAAGACTAATCTTCTTCAATTGTATATTTCCGCAACTCCTTTTTGTCTTTGAAATATTCTGCATTTTCATTCAAAAAAGCGTCATAGTCCTCGATGCTTTTAAAATGATCCAGGGTATCATAACGGAGAATTTACCGTTTGACGATGATCTCATCTTTTGATATTATGTGTATATATCAAATATATCATAAATCAAATGAACAAAAAAAAGAGTAACAAGGGGACAACAACTGAAGAATTGGCGTTGATGATTGGCAAAGGATTTGAGCATATGGATAGCAGAATTGATAAGATAGACAATGAACTGGAGAAGGTGGAAATGAAGTTGGATAACCTGGAAAATATCAATATGCGGGATCATGAAGATATAAAAATGAGGCTGGATAATGTTGCATATCGTTTTGAATTGGTTGCTCTTGAGAAACGAGTTGAAAGACTGGAGAAAATAGATCTGATAAATACTTCAAAGTTACCCAAATAATCGGCAGTCCGGGATTATACTAAAAATAATCGCCGCACACACAAAACCCCCGTTAATTCGGGGGTTTTGTCGTTCCCAATGCCTACCCCTCAATCTCCTAAAACGAAGTTTTAGGAAAAGACCAAAGACAAACAAAAAAAACCGCTATAAAGGGTTTTGATCCTTCCTAAAACGAAGTTTTAGGAAGACTAATCTTCTTCAATTGTATATTTCCGCAACTCCTTTTTGTCTTTGAAATATTCTGCATTTTCATTCAAAAAAGCGTCATAGTCCTCGATGCTTTTAAAATGATCCAGTATTATATTCTTAGTGACCAAGTTGTCACTTCTTTTTCCAATATAATTTGGCAAGCTGGAATATTCCCAATTGTCATCGTCGCTGTATCCATGAATATAATTATTTTTGTTTACGTAAGCTGAAAGATATAACAGATATTCATTGGAATCTATGTGCGCGGATTTAAAAACACCTTGAAATAAGGATCCGCTCCTCTTGTGTTTGTCATTATAATATTTGGTATGGCTGATACCTATTTTATGAAGAAACTTTTCAATGCCTCTGTCCGAAACCTGCTTTAGAATGAAATGATAATGATTTGGATTAAGGCAATAAGCAACTATTTCGATAAGCGGAGCGCCATTCCTAAAACGAAGTTTTAGGAATGCATCGAGACTAGATGTAGGATTGCTTTTTATATAGTCGCGCCATTCGATCATTAGTCCATCATTTGTGTAATTCAACAACTTCATAGATAATAAAAATCTATCATAATCTTGCGTGTCTGAAAAAATGTCACGCTTATCTACACCTCGATTGAATACATGATAATGCTCGCCATTGGCGAATATTGTTTTTCTCATGGTTATATTATATCCTAAAACGAAGTTTTAGAAAACTTTTTCATGAAGGTAATGTAAATTGGCAGTGCGTGATCGTACTAAGTTGTCCGCCTTGGGCGGAAAGCGATCGCCGCACACACAAAACCCCCTCCGTTAATTTGGGGGCTTTGCTATTCCCGAGGGCAGATCTCGATATGTGCTATATAGTTGATTATGGGATGGGACGATTCTCCGAGTTTACACAGTGTAAACTCCACAATTTTATGTTTATGGTCTGGATTAAGGGATTGTCACGCTCTCTAAATAAAGAATTAGAAATTATCTATACTAAATACAAAATACTATATACTTTATACTATTAGGACTCAGATCGTATTTGTGATATAATAAAAACGTAAAGAATTTTATAACAAAGCTATGGGGGAAGCTATAAGCCAAATGGTGTTTATTGAGTACGTTTTTGCATTCACGAATTCAATGCTGGGGTTCGTAATGGTGGTCTATATCGCAAAAACGCTCAGGAAACACTCAAAAAATGAAAATAAGAAGCTTATCGCATATGTGAAGACGACGCTTTTTGCAATTATATTTCTGTCGGGATATTCACTGATCCACTTTATAAGAGAAGTGTTTGGGCTAAAAGAGAAATATGGACCGATTGTGGAATTGCCTGAATATATCGCCATATTTTTTGTCTATTTGTTGCTATTAGGACAGATTATATTCTATGACGCGCCCGATGATATGCTGAAATAGCAGATTATTTGTATTAGAAGAAACCGAGGTTCGCCTCGGTTTTGTGGTCTTTACGAATAGATACGTTGTGTTATGATAAGGCTATGTGATTAAGCTAAAATAATCAAATACATGACAAAAACAGCGCTTATTACGGGAATATTGGGCCAGGATGGAGGTTATCTCGCAAAACTATTATTGGAGAAGGATTACAAGGTTTATGGGCTGATCAGGCGATATACGAATCCGAATTTCGAAAATCTCGAATATCTTGGCATTGCAGATAAGATCGAATATGTTTCGGCTGATATGACCGATGAGGCGTCGCTTTTGAATGTTATAAAGAACATTGCTCCCGATGAGGTCTATAACCTTGCCGCACAGTCGTTTGTGGGCGCTTCGTGGGATCAGGCGAAACTTACAACAGAGGTGAATGCAATGGGAGTCCTTTTTATTTTGAACGCTATACGGTATTTTTCGCCCATGACCAGGTTCTATCAGGCATCCACAAGCGAAATGTTTGGAAATGCCAGTGAGAACGGAATTCAGACCGAAGAGACGCCATTTCATCCCAGAAGCCCCTATGCTATCTCAAAGCTTTATGCTCATTGGATGACGGTTAATTTCAAGGAAAGCTATGGGATGTTCTGTGCCAGCGGGATCCTTTTTAATCATGAGTCTCCGATCCGAGGGAAGGAATTTGTGACGAGGAAGATCACGGACGGAGTTGCGAGGATCAAACTGGGGCTGACTGATGAGATCAGGCTTGGCAATCTTGAAAGCAAGCGTGATTGGGGTTTTGCAGGGGACTATGTCGAGGCGATGTGGCTTATGCTCCAACAGGAAAAGCCGGACAACTATCTCATTTCAACCGGGGAAACCCATTCGATAAAGGACTTTTTGGATATCGCGTTCGAGCGCGTCGGGATCAATGATTGGAAGAAATATGTGAAGCTGGATCCGCGGTTCAAGCGTCCTGCGGAACTTTTTGAACTTAAGGGAAAATCGGATAAGGCTCGGAAGGTTCTTGGATGGTTCCCAAAGGTGAAATTTGAAGAGCTGGTGCAAATGATGGTCGATGCGGACCTGAAGAGGCTGGGAAATGGGAAAAGTATCTAGTATCTCGTATATAGTATTTGGTATGTAGTATAATGCAAATTGTTGGATTGCTAATAACATAAAAATATTCTAATTTCTAATTTTGAATTTCTAATCAACCTCAAATGACTAAATGGCTGAATGAAATGCATGATGTAAGTCATAAATGAGAGGACCTGTTATTGTATCAAGCTTAATACTTAATACTATATACAAAATACTATTTATTGCAGAATGCGTTTTTTCATGATAAAATTCATCAGTAAATTTACATAAAGGTTAATTATATTTTATGAATTCGAAAGATCTGATCAAGCGAAAAAAAGCATGCGTAGCGGTTATCGGTCTTGGGTATGTCGGGCTTCCAACGGCAGTTGAATTGGCAAGAGCCGGATTTAGGGTCTGCGGAATAGATGTGAACAAAGAGAAAGTCAAAAGTGTAAATAGCGGGAAAACATATATTACGGATATCACGAGCAAGGAATTGAAAGCTGTTATGAAAGCCGGTAATTTCAAAGCTTACAGTGATTTCTCGGCACTGAAAGACGCGGACGCGATTTTGATCTGTGTTCCAACGCCCTTGGACAAGAACAAGATCCCGGATGTTTCATATATAAGATCATCGTCTGAAGAGATCGCAAAGCATTTGAAAAAGGGCCAGCTTGTGATCCTGGAGAGCAGCACCTATCCCGGAACAACCCGAGAGGTTGTTCTTCCTATTTTGGAGAAAACGGGTCTCAAAGTCGGAAAGGATTTCTTTCTCGCATTTTGCCCCGAAAGGATCGATCCGGGAAATGAAAAATATAAGTCAAAAAATATCCCGCGCGTGGTCGGAGGGATCACAAAGGAGTGCACAAAGCTTGCAAAGGCGCTCTATGAGGGTTTCATAGATGCAAGTGTCATGCCGCTCAGTTCCGCGGAGGCTGCTGAAATGACCAAGATACTCGAAAACACTTTCAGGCTTATTAATATTTCAATGATAAACGAGCTGTCGCTTCTTTGCGGGAAAATGGGGATCGATATCTGGGAGGTTATCGAGGCTGCCAAGACGAAACCCTATGGATTCACGGCGTTCTATCCGTCCCCGAAGATCGGCGGGCATTGCATACCGCTTGATCCGTTCTATTTATCATGGAAAGCGAGAGAATATAACTTCTGGCTCCGTTTCATCGAACTTGCAGGAGAGATCAATGAACAGATGCCGCATTTCGTGGTAACAAAAGTGATCTCGGTTCTTAATAAGCAAAAAAAATCAGTTAATGGTTCGAAAATATTGATTTGGGGAGTGACATATAAAAAAGATATTGAAGACGCAAGAGAATCTGCCGCATATGATGTGATCATGGATCTGGTGAAAAAAGGCGCTGTTGTCGAATATTTTGATCCATACGCAAAGGAATTCAAGATTAAAAATGAGACATTGAAATCAGTAAGCTATAATGCGGAAAAATTAAAGAGTTACGATCTGGTGTTGATCCTTACGGATCATTCGGGATTCGACTATGACGAAATAGCAAAAAAATCCAAGATAGTTGTCGATACGCGAAATGCAATAAAAAAACGGACGCACGAAAATGTTTATTGGAAATATTGAAAAAAGGAAATAAATAATATTAATTATGTTTAGTTCAAAGGCGAAGTCTTTTGTCGTTCATATAAAAAATTTGCTGATACACAAAAAGCAGGGGCTGGCTGAGGCAACGATCCTGATAACAGTTATCAGTATATTAAGCAATGTTATAGGATATTTACGCGAAGTTCTGATCGCAAAAAATTTCGGTGCCAGCGGAGAGACAGACGCGTTTTTGGTCGCTATGATCATTCCTGCCATGCTGACCGGAGTTATTGCCAATGGGCTGAACACCTTGCTGGTTCCTTTCTATGTTGAAAAGAATGAAAAAGATCCGGGTGCGGCGAAGAGTTTTGTAAACCAGATGTTCTATCTTTCTGCCGGTTTGTTCCTGTTGATCTCTCTGGCTATTTTTGTTTTTGCCCCATTTTTTGTAAAGATAGTAGCTCCCGGATTTGAAGGAAACAATCTGGATCTGGCAGCAGAAATAACGCGTTATCTTGTGCCCATGGGTTTTGCGATGGTTTTTATCGGTTTTTTTACGGGCATCTATAGCGCTCAGAAAAACTTTTTATTTCCAGCAGCTGTTGCGGTTGTGGGCAATGGCGTAATAGTGTTGTCGATAATAATATTCACGCCGTATTTCGGGATTAACAGCTGGACAATAGGCCAGCTTGTTTATTCCATATCAAGCTTTTTTGTTCTTTTCGGAGTACTTTGGCACAAAGACAAATTATTCAGATCATTTTCATATAAGAGCATAGATTGGAATGAGATCCGAAGGTTCTCATGGCTGGTGTTGCCGCTGATGTTATCCAGCAGCATTATCATATTAAACCAGATCGCAGATAAGGTGGCAGGATCATTCCTCAAAGAAGGCTCGATCGCAATATTGAATTTTGCGCAGAGGGTATACGGAATACCATTAAATCTTTTGGCGATGCCGCTGATCACGGCTGTTTATCCTACGTTCTCTTCTTTAACCATAAACAATGACGAGAGCTATCTTGCAGTGCTGAAAAAAGCGCTGGTGCTTTCTTGGTATATGTTGATCCCAGTTTCCATGATCTTGATCGTAATGCCGGAACCGATAGTTAAGATCCTATTCGAGCGAGGAGCTTTCACTGCAGAAGAGACGAGGCTGACTGCGCTTTCCGTTTCGTACTATTCGATCGGACTGTTTGCCTATGCAACGAATTATTTTATGGTGTATCTGTTGTATTCCCTGAAAAATACCAAAGTGCCGTTAATCATCGGCTTTGTATGTGTTGCAGTGAATATAACTGGAAACCTGATCCTTTCCAGGATCATGGGCGTTGCTGGCATTGCATTGGCCACTGCCATTAGCTCGATTATAGGATTAGCCCTATATCGATTTTCTCCGCTTAGGAGATGTTTTAAAAAAGATTTCATCGGGATAATGGTCCGTGAATTGCTCAGAATAACACTGGCGTCGGCGCTTGTTGGCGCGCTGATCATGCCATTGAGATCGTTCTTGCTTCCGGATATCGATGCCGATATGCTTTTTTTCAGATTTGTCATTATAATATCTGTTTCGCTTGTATTTTATTTGGCATTGAGCCGGGTTTTGAAACTTGAAGGCTATGGAATATTGGCGGAATATGCCGCAAGGACGCTGAATCGCAGATAAAATGCGGCTTTTGTATAATAACTTTAGAAAGAATATATGAAAATAAAAGCTAGACACAAACACGACGCCATGAAGATCATTTGCGTGGTGGGTGCAAGGCCGAATTTCATTAAAATTGCGCCAATCATAGAGGAGATCAATAATAGCTCAAGGAACTCAGGTCGTCGACGTAATATTACCTGTAAAATAGTTCATACCGGACAGCATTATGATTATAAGATGTCCGGAGCTATTTTTAAGGAGCTGGAAATACCAAAGCCTGATTATAATCTGGGTATCGGATCGGGATCGCATGGTTTGCAGACGGGAAAGATAATGATCGAATTTGAGAAGGTATGCCTGAAAGAGGATCCGGATCTGGTCTTGGTGGTAGGTGATGTCAACTCAACGCTGGCCGCATCACTGGTGGCGGCCAAGATGAATATTAAAGTGGGTCATATCGAGGCGGGGCTCAGGAGCTTTGACCGGAATATGCCGGAGGAGATCAACAGGGTATTAACCGATCAGATCGCAGACTATTTGTTTGTTACGGAACCTTCTGCAATTAAAAATCTGCTGAATGAGGGCATTTCAAGGAAGAAAATATTTTATGTCGGGAACGTAATGATCGACACGCTGCTGAAGCATAAGTCTTCGATCAAGGATCAAAATTCTCAGATATTAAAAAAATTTGGCTTACGACCGAGAGAATATGCATTGCTAACTTTGCATCGGCCAAGCAATGTGGACGATGAGGAAAAAATTAAAAAACTTTTCAGCGTATTCGAAAGAATATCGCAAATAATACCCATTATCTTTCCCGCTCATCCCAGGACAATAGACCAGATCCGAAGAAGTGGTTTAAAGATAAAAACAAATAATCTGATAATTACAGAACCCCTCGGTTATCTTGATAATTTGAATTTGATAGCCAATAGCAAATTCGTAATGACGGACTCGGGAGGGATACAGGAGGAAACAACGGTTTTGGGGATTCCCTGTCTTACTCTCCGCACGAATACCGAACGGCCGGTTACCATAGATGTCGGGACGAACATTTTGGTAGGGCGGAATTCCGGTAAAATCACGAGAGAAGTTAAAAATATATTGGCGGGTAGGGCTAAAAAAAACAAAATCCCTAAATATTGGGATGGTAAAACCGCTAGAAGAATTATTGCAATTATCAATAAGCATTATTAAGACAATATTATTGTTGCTAATGAACCACTCTTTTAAAAAAAGAGTGATTCGTGGTATCTATGGATTGCGGCTGGTAAAATTGGGATTTCTGATAAGGCCCAGGAAAGCGGCCAGCACAAGATCATTCATGATGCCATAGCGGCTGAATGAATATATGATCGATACGACAAAAATAAGCAATACGATCTTGGAATAAAGCCTGTTCTCTTCATGTCCGGATCCGGAATATCTTTCATAGAGAAATATCAGCGCGAAAACCAAAAATGAAACAAAGCCGGCAAGTCCGATCAATCCGGTACGGAAAAACACGGACGCAGGTGTAAAATGTATCGAATGTACTTTGCCTTCTTCCAGCGATCCGCCGCTATCGTCAAATTGATAAACTGCCTCATAGCCCTCATCGTTGGTCATGTCTGCGATCGCACCATGTCCCATACCCCAAAAATAGCTCAAATCATCATTACTCATTGTGTTTAGGGCGCTTACTGTTTCAGTTACCCTGGCGTCTCTTTTGTCGGACCATTCGGGATTAAATAAGCTGTTGTAGTAATAAGTAAGGTCGTATCGTCCCATGATGGGCAGGATCTGTGCGAAATGCAGCGTAAGCAGTATGCTCAGCAAGAAAAGAATAATCCCCATAAATTTAAAGTAAGATCTTTTTAATCGCTTTCCCAATATGGGAGACAGTGCGACAACTGCGATCATTCCGAATGCGAGCGTTCTATAAAGCGTGAAGATGGTCGTGATCGCGCTGACGGTCAGCCTATAAAGCATCTTCTTTGAATTTTCCGACTCGTATCTGCAGAAAAAATATATGAAGGGCAGGAGATAGTAAAATAAACCGCTTGCGCCGAAAGTAGAAGTGCTGAAGTATTGGCTGAACTTGTAGATCGTTTCGGGGATCATTATGAATATAAAGATGAAATAGACAATAAAATCAATTATTTTGAAGATACCCTGTTTACTGACAAAGAAAGCGGATAGGAAGTATGTCAGGCCGAAGGAAAGATAGATATAGGCGTCGCCGATCGCATAAGACAATGAATTGCCGCGAATAAATCCGACAATAAATGCAAAACTTCCGATACCGAAGAAGAAAAAGATCACCAGAAGATCAAGAATATTAAATTCAAGCGGTCGTATAAGTTGTGATGCATTGTATCCTGCGTCGCTTGGCGTTTTTTGATTCTTATTCAGATGTAAAATTGCCGTCATGACGGCGAGTGCCAGGAGGATTCCTGCGATCATCGCATTTACTCTGGAAAAGAGCCATTGGATGCCCAGATCCGCATTTGTAATTGCTAAAACACTTCCCAAAATATGAGATGAAAAAGCCGATACGATCAGGATGAGAATTATTAATTTTTCTATTGTTCTCATGCTTTTATTTGTGATTTAATGACTTCGATCATTCTTTCTGCCGCGTGTCCGTCAATTTTCCCAATTGATTCATTTATGAAAATATCGCGTTTATGCATATAATCTTTTTGGAAGGGATCATCGAAGAATGCTTTATTGAAGGCGTCTAATAGTTCCTTTTTCGTGTTTACTTTCATGGTTGCATCGGTTCTCATATAATCAAGTTCCGCTACCCAGCTCAGCGCATAAGAATCGAGAAGTACGATAGGCAGTACGCCAAGAGTCAGAGCGTCGAGTATTGTCGTTGAACACCGGCTTAGAAGCGTTTCGGAGATCAGCATCAGGTCTATGACATCAATTTTCTGGATAATTTGCGCATTTATTCGGTCTTTTTTTATGGTATCCTGCCAGGCGACATAGTCTTCAAGGGGATCGCGCGGATGTAATTTGACTATAACGTAAATATCGGGATTAGATCCGGCGAAGTCGATTGCCAGACTTATCAATTCGTCATTCAATGGTTTCGATGTGAAATCCGTCGCTTGGGTGGTTACCAGAAGGATCCTTGCGCTATCGGGTATGCCGAGCTTCGATCTGGTTTTTGCACGGATCTGTTGCTTTGCCTCTTGTGAATATTTTCCATAGTTATCATATTTGGGTGCGCCCGTTGCTGATATCTTTTCCGGATCAGCTCCATTTTTGATCAGTCCATTTCTCATATCTTCTCCATATACAAGGAATCTGTTGGCATAGATCGGCGATGGCAGAGCATGAGTTTCCATGGCGGTGGTCTGGATCGATACAGTGGGAATCGAATACCGGTTCGAAAGCATGCTTGTAACTGCCACCCAGTGATCTATCATTCCCATACTGATAATGGCCTTTGGCTTGGTTTTGGCGATGAACTTATCCAGTTCTTTGATAAAGATCATGGTTTCAGGCCACACACCGCTCAATCCTCCGAATACTTCCTTGATGACGTAACCTTTATCAAGAAGATCGCCGCACAATTTCTCCTTGTCGGATCGGCCGGGATTGAATTCTCCAAGGTCAATTTTTTTCAGGATCAATTTGAATTTCAACTGGCGGATAAAACTATCTGCAAAACATTTGATACAATCCCAAAAAGAAGTCAGAGAGTATAGCGATATGAATTCTTCCCCGTAATTTCTCAGGGTCTTCCACGATTGCGGCTGAAGAAGCATATCGCCCTGCAAGATCACAGTTCTGATTGATGGATCTTTTGCCATTTCAGTGATCAGCGGTTTTACGGCGTAATATTCCGGATCGGCTCGTACTATAACGGCCACAATATTTTTATTGTCAGATTTTATCACTGTTTTTCTGTAGATCGGCAACCTCGCCAGAAGATGCCTTCCCAGGATCTTTGAAAATTTTACCAAAGAAAACAGGAAGTTTCTGGCCATCATTTTAAACGGTGAAAACAAAAAAATCGGCCGGGGAATAACGGTAAACTTTATGTTGAGCCTGCTGCAGACGTCTTTTGCCAGAGGCGCGTATAGGAATTCGTTGTCGAACAGGAGGGTAACGTCCGGTCTTTCCGGGGTGAAAAAGGCGGAAGAGCTTGGGCCATAAATAAGAATTTCCAGCGGCTTTTCTTGGGAGATCAAATGCGACAGTCTTTGCGTGAACAACAGCATGTCCCAATAATAACTTTCATACATGTCGTTTGCTGTGGCTGCAAGCATGTTAACGCCGCAAAAAGTTATATATTTTTTGACCTCATCATTACTGCACGCTTTGGACAAATAGTGTCTTATTATGTTCACCGGAATAGGGGACAGCTCCTGGCGGATCGACTGCTCAATGCCGAAATTCCGGTATGGTCCGGCCATGATCCCCATATCTTTGAAAAAATCAATGTCATTTTGGCCGATCTTTACTTTTTCACTCATTGGGATGATCTCGATGGTCCCATAGTTTTTCAGGAACTTTTTATCGATATTTTTTGCCCAATCTATCTGTCGCGGGCTGACCAATATAATTTTCAGGTTCATATCTCAGTAATATATAAATAGAAAAAATCAGCTCAGATGCTTTATGGTCTTTGCTGGTATTCCGACGGCCAAAGAGTTGTCGGGTATATCGTCGATCACTACGGCACCCATTCCGATAACGCATCCCGCGCCTATTTTTTGGCATTCTTTGACTTTTGCGCCCATGCCGACAAAGCTCAGTTTGCCGACTTCAACCTCGCCTGCAAGCATTGCTCCCGGCGCGATATGGACATTATCTTTTATGACATTATCATGTTCAATGATGGCGCCCGTGTTGATTATGACATTATTTCCAATTATTGCATCGGGATTGATGAGCGCTCCGGCCAGGACTGCAGTGCCTTTTCCGATCTTTGCGCTTGGTGCAATGATCGCCCTGGGGTGGATGGCGGTATATAATTTGAAGCCTAAATGTTCCACTCGCGCTGCCAGCTCCATCCGGATCTTATTGTCGCCTATAGCGATAATGCAGAGATCAATGCCTTGTTTTTTAAATTCGGGAAGCATACCCGGCAGTCCAAGGACTTTATGGCCGCAGATCGTTTTCCCGGTCAAACTGATATTTTGGTCGACAAAACCAACCAGTTCCACTCCTGTGTCATTAAGCACCGCATTCGCGATAACTTTGCCATGGCCTCCGGCCCCGTATATTATTAATTTGTGCATATATATTCATTTACGATTGAACGATATTTATCCAGCAAGGATGCGCTTGCGATCACATGCAATTGTTATTTTATCATAGAAATTCCGCTTTGATAATCCATTTGCCCTATGGTCCGTTTGAAGACCAAAAAATATTATAGAGATGATTTTTGTAAAAAATCCTTGTCCATTTCTATTCTGCTAAGAACATCTGCGATCTTTATGCCGGCTTTTCCGTTTCCATAAGGATTCCTGCACCTTTTTATTTTCTGTAGAAAAGTTTTATCAAATAGAGCTTTTCGAATCGAAGCTGTGATCTGCTTTTTATTATGTAAGACATCCGTCACATTCTGATACCTTTCTCTTCCATTCTGCCTTGAGCCGATGTTGATTGCCGGGAGACGGAATGACGCAGATTCAATTATTCCGCTACTTGAGTTACCGATCAGCGCGCTCGCGACCTTCATCAAGCCTATGTAATCTTGACGCGGAATATTCCTGAAGATCCGAATATTCTGGTATTTTCTATATTTTTCGATGACCTTTATCATGGGCCTGCTGCCCGCATCGGCATTAGGGTATATGACAATGCTTTGTTGGCCCAGTTCCTTTATGCTCTCCATGGTTTCGCTCATCTGTCTTGCGGACATTTCAATTTCATTCGTGACAGGGTGCTGAATGACAACGAGAACGGGTTTGGACAGATCCAGATTGTACTTTCGGGAAATGTCGATCGGCGATGTATAGCTGCCGCTGAAAATGTCATCAAGCCCGGGAGCGCCCGTAATGAATATCCTGTTTTTTCTTTCGCCCATCCCCGTTATTCGTTCGGCTGATCTTTTGGTTGCCGGAAAATGGATATGGGAAAGCTTGGTTATTGCATGGCGTACAGTATCGTCTGCAGTTGAACTTATGTCACCGCCGTGTATATGCGCTACCGGTATGGCCAGGTATGCGCCCGCTATCGCCGCTCCGAGCATTTCAGCCCTGTCCCCCAATAGTAGAATGATATCCGGCTTGGAAGACGCTATTGTTTTTGATATTTTCAACATAAATGTTCCGATAAAATCCGTCATTGATCCCTTATTATTATTGTCGTAGGTTGCTTTGATCTCCCGGACCTTGAATCCGTCATTTCTGATCTCACTGACGGTTCTTCCGAATTCGTCCATGAGATGCATTCCGGTTGCCGCTATTTCAAGTGTCAGTTTCGGGTGGTCTTTTATGTTGCGCAGGGTCTGCTTCATAAGTCCGAAATCCGCCCGAGAGCCTGATATATAAAGAATTTTTCTTTTTTTTGTTCTGGATTTCATCGGATTTGATTCCATTTAATTAAATTATCGGCGATAATGTTTCTTCTGGCTATTTTTCCTATAACTTCATGAATTTTTCCGGGCCTGATGCCCGTGCCGGGTCTTTTTATGATAAGCATTTTCGCGGTGATCATTTTTCCTTTGGGGATGTTTACTTTTGCGATAACGCTTTTTCTCGCAGCTGCGCTTATTACCTTCTCCGATCTTGTCGGCGTCTTGATACCGTTTCCAAGGATCATTTCGGTTTCCCTTATCGCGATAACCATCCTTGCGAGTTCCTCCGTCTCAATTGAAGCTTTATGGTCGGGACCGCGCATGCCTTTGTCCAATGTAAAATGTTTCTCGATTATTTTCGCGCCCATTGCTGCAGCCAAAACTGAAGTGTTTATTCCCTCCGTGTGATCGGAGTAGCCGACTATCAGGCCGGTCTCTTCCTGTATCGAGAGCATTGCCCTGAGATTCACTTCATTAAGCGGGCAGGGATAATTGGTGGTACAATGCAAAACTGCGATCTTATCATTACCCGCTTGCTTGATCGAATCTATGGCTTCCCTGATCTCCTTCATCGTTCCCATTCCGGTCGACAGGATCATCGGCTTGAGGGTCTTTGCTATTTTTTGGAGGAATGGAATATTTGTGAGGTCTCCGGAGGCGATCTTATGTGCGCCTACGATCGTGTCCAGGAAATCTATTTCGTTTTCCGAGTGAGCCGTAGATAAAAAAATAGTTCTTCTTTTTCTACAGTGATCTTTGAGATCCATGAAATTCTCATGGCTTAATTCCAAGCGTTTAAGCATTTCAAATTGGCTGTTCTCTTGGGTGCCAAGGTTTTTTTTCTGATATCGAGCCATCCTTGTATTTCGGGTAACCAGGTCTTCGGTCCTGAAGGTTTGAAATTTTATAGCGTCGGCACCCGCCTTTTTTGCTTCATCTATGAGTTTTTTGGCAATTTTTACGTTTCCATTATGATTTACTCCCGCCTCGGCAATAATGAAGCAAGGGTAGTCCATACCGATAAATTTGTTTTCTAATCTGATCTTTTTGGTCATTTGTTTGTGGTCCATATATAATGATATTTTAGGTTAGATAGTGCACTTTTGTCAATTATTGCAGATCTTGTATGTATGCAATACAAGGGATGTGTTATTGGACCATGATCATAAAGCAGCGGGAAAAGATCCCGCTGCCAGTCTGGCAAATTCCAGTCTTTATAGTTGCATGTTATCTACAGGGTTCTTTGAGTCTCCATGTGCCGCCTTTTTTTTCGACGATATCCTTGTTGGCGAACTTGTCAACGATTTCCCAGAAATCTTTTTCACTGCATCCTACTCCTTCAAGAAAATCAGCAAGCATTTTCTTATCCAGCTTATAATCTTCATCATTCACCAATTTTACGGCCTCTTCTCTTGTCAGTCTTCCTTCTCTTATCCAAAGGCTCGCCACTTCGGTAACTCTTTGATGGCCGAATTTCGGGAATTTGAACCATGTATGAGTGAGATATCCGATCGTATCTATCTGATCATACTGGTCAATATATCCCTCGCGCTTCCATTCGCCCGTATCGTCCAGGGTTTTAAAGCCGCGAGTTCTGGAAAACTCCATATTCTTATATCCGCTCCATGGGGTGAAATAGCTGAGGAAGATCGGTTCCAATTCCGCTTTTTTAATGTCGTCTGCGGACGGATAGATGCACGGATTGAAATCTTTCATAGAGAGGGTCGGATCTTTCTTCAACCAAAAGCTCCAGTCTATGGGTTTGACAACATCGTTGTTGATCTGGCCGAGGGCGCTGTAATTTTCTTTATCTCCTAATGCTCCGCCGTATTCATAGTTGGTATTTTCTCCATACATCAAGAGAGGTATGCCCAGCTTTACTGCGATCTGGATGGGATAAGCATAGATCGCTCTGTCAAAATACCACGTCGGTGAACCCAATTCCTCAAGCGCCATTTTAAACATTTTTTTGCATACTTGCGGATTCAGTGTTATCTGGTGGGCATCGACGCCGAATTCTTTCAGCATATTCTGCCAGTTGTGTTTTCCGGTTTCCGTCCAAGTGGTGTTATTTACGGAAACTAACAGCGGATTGAGCCCCAGTTTTTCCTTTAAGATATGAGTTTGGAAGTAGCTGTCCTTCCCTGCGCTAACTGTGTTTATGCAGTCATAGTAATCGCCGTTGCAACCGCGATATTTATCCGCCAATCTTTCAAGTTCTTGCCACCGTTTTTTCCAATCGACGTTAACGCGGTTCTCGTAATGCTTGCACGGAAAACAGACTCCGTCAGTATCGAACTTTATGCCCGGTCTTGTGTCGGGCATGACGCACTTTTTGCAGTATTGTATTTTTTTTGCCATATGTTTGTTAAAAAATTCCATGATATTTGCGTCAATGCAAAATATCTTTCGAGGTATTTCGAGCTCTGACTTCAGTGTCAGGGGGAATTATCGAAAATTATAAATTAAAGATTAATATACCTCCTAAGACTATTATAGTCTGAGTGACGCAACAAATCAATACCGTGGCCGGGATCCCGAATCCGTGTTTATGGACAATATCATACAAATGGCTGCGGTCTCCCATAAAGATGGGTTTTTTGTTGATCGCTCTTCTTGTGATGGCAAAGGCGGTATCGATGATCGGCAAGCCGATGATAAGCAACGGACCGAAAAATCTGCCCGGGTGGATGAGGGGATCGGAACTTAGAAGTACGGCAAGCATGGCAAGTGAAAAACCAAGAAAATGACTGCCATTGTCACCCATGAAAATGGTTGCGGGATGCCAATTATATATCAGAAAACCCAGTATTGATCCCATGAGAACGATGGAAAGCAGCGTGACAACAGAGTTTTGCGCTGTTGTGGATATGACCACGAACCCAATAAGTGAAATGATCGAGATCCCTCCGGCTAAGCCGTCCATGCCGTCTTCCATATTCATCGCGTTCATGGCGCCGACGATATAGAAAGATGCAATGATAGCGCCCAGGATCGGATTGACCGAAAAATTAAATGGAACTCCGACCTTTATCAATATCAAGATAACAGCAAGGGTCGATAGCATCTGCCACAGCAATTTCAAAAGCGGCCTGGACTCTCCTTTCTTCCATTTCCAATCGTCCATAATTCCCAGGATTATTATGATAGCCCCGGCAAGCAAGATTCCCGATCCGTAGGACAGTGCTATTCCATTCAAGATGATGCTAATGGCGATCGTGAAGCTGAATGAAACAAACATACCAACACCTCCCAAATATGAAATCGGTTTGGGATGGATCTTGAGCCTGTCCTGCCCGGGCTCGTCATACAAGCGGTATCTGAGACTGATCCTTTTGAGAAGCGGCATCAGGAAAACGGAAATCGCAAGGGGTAGCAGGATGAAATAGAGCATTTTGTCAGTTTAATTATTAGCGTGATTTATGGTATAGATATAGATTCTCGAGGGCTTCTTTTCGTGAATATGGATCAAGGAATGGAATTTAAAGCCCATTTTTTCATAAAATCCTATTGCCCTAGGCAAGTTTTCTCCGACAACTACCTTGAATTCATTAATGTTACGGTTTCTCATTTCAAGTATAAAGGCTTTGAAGATATTTTGTACCAAACCCTGTCCCTGAGACTTCTTCTCGACGGCAACAGCGAAAAGCTCCGATTCGGGCAGCTGTGATTTATTTTCCTTTTTGGGGTATATAAGTGTCTCAATAATTTTCTTAAAAATAGAAAAGCTGATCATTTTTGGTGCGAGAATAATCAGACACTGGAAAAAGTACTTTTTTAAGAAGTGTTTATAAAATCTTTTTACATCAGTGCACGCGCCAATGAAACCTATAATACGATCTGAGTCGTCGGCGACGATCACGAATGCATAAGGAGAGCTTGTCATGGCCTCATAGAGTTTCGCAAGAAATTTGTCTCCAAGATCACTGAGAAATCCCTGGTTGATCTCTATCCTGTGAAGATGCGCTATTTGCGAAGCATCACTCTTATTTGCCAATCGAATGATCATGACTATATTATTTAATTTTTGTTATATTATCTAAATATTTATCAGCCAGTTTTTTTCGATCGAAATGTTCCTTCACGAATCTGTATCCATTATTGCCCAAAATTTCCATTTTGTCGCGATGCATGAACAGATCCAAAATCGCATTCTTGAATTCTTCCGCATCCCGGGGCTGTACATATATTCCTGCGTTTGCTTCGTCGGCGACCATTTTTTTGACAGCGCCGCCTATCGGCAGAATTATGGGTTTTGCCAGAGACATATAATCAAAGACCTTGTTCGGATATGTGGTGGTGAAGACCGGATCGAGAGTTGCAGTGCAGACGTCGGCGGCGTTTATATAATCTCCGATCTGTTTTTTGGGTACGGGATCGAGAAATTGGATATTTGCAAGCACGTTATTTTTCGCAAAAAGCTCAAGTTTAGCTTTTTCCATTCCATCTCCGACCAGAGCAAAAATGATAGCTCTGTTGTCTTTCAGTTCCTTCGCAACATCGATTATCTGCCAGAGGTCATTGGCGACTCCATGCGCGCCGACATAAAGCACAACAAATTTATTCTTCCAGCCGAATCTTTCTCTAACCCAGTTATCTTTTGGTCCCCGAGAGAAGATGTCAAGGTCCGCGCCATTGGCAATATAGATGATCTTGTCGGGGGAGATACGCTTATCGTTTATAAGGTATTCTCTAAATGCCGGTGTCAGGACATTGATCAGTTCCGCCTTTTTGTAGATGAAGTTTTCGAGCCATAAGGCGAAAGCGATGATCGTTCTGTTCTTCAAAATCCCAAGATCGATCGCGAATTTCGGCCAAAGATCGCGTATTTCGAAGATCAGCGGTATTCGCCGTATTCTCGAGATCAAAAATCCGGGAATGGCAACAAAAAGAGGCGGGGAAGTGGCTATGACAACATCCGGTTTGCTGTCCAGGCGAAAAAGTGCAGCCCAAGTCGACGAGATCGCAAAGGAGAAATAAGCCCAGAAGCGGCCAATAAAATTTTTGTTATAGGAGTTTGAAACATAGCATCTTAATACGGAAATATTTCCGTCGACTCTTTCTTTTGATATCCATTTATTTCTGTATTTTTTGTCTTTTTGCCCGGTTGCGTAATCTACCGTACCGGCGATTATCGTGACTTCATGTCCGCTCTCGCTCCAATATTTCGCAAATTGATTGAATCGCGAGCCCCCCGCGCCCTCTTTCTCCAAAAAATATTGATGAATGATCAGAATTTTCATAGATTCTATAATTTAAAAATCTTTGCCCAGCGTTCAAGTATAAAAAATCGGAAAAATACATCAGAACTGTAGATGCTTTTGCCTCCAAGAAAGCTTTCCCAGCTGTTATTCAGTCTGTCGATCAAAACGTACTTCGGCAAGAAACTTGAATGTAAAAACGTTTTTTCAACTTCCTCCCTCAAGGACGATTTCAGCCACACTTCTTCGGGAGTGGTGAAGCCCATCTTGTCTTTTCTCAGGCGGATCTTTTCGGGCAGGATCCCTTTCATCGCGTTTCGCATGACATATTTTGTCCAGCCATTTCTCATCTTTTCATCCATCGGCATGGCGGATACCGCTTCAACCAAGCGATAATCTAAAAAGGGTAGGCGGGCCTCGGTGGAGTGGGCCATTGAATTTCTGTCTGCATATCTCAGCAGAACGGGCAAGCTCCATTTCGTTGCGTCTTCTTTGAACCTCCGTCCCAAGCCGCCGTTCATTCCTATCTGCAAATTTCTGTCGGCGTGTTTTTTTTGGAAAGCGGGCTCGAACAAATTTTCTATTTTCATTATCTTCCTGCCGATGGAAAAATATCTGAGTCCGGATCTGAGGTTGAGGGTTTTGATGACCGAAGAAGAGGAAAACAAGAGAAAGGATTCCTTCAGGAATTTCAGATATTTCTTTCTGCCAAGCAGCAGATTCAGATAAAAGAAATAGAACTTTCTGTAACCTCCCAAAATCTCATCTGCGCCCTGGCCATCGAGAAGCACGATGACATTTTCCTTCCTTGCTCTTTCATATACTTTGAATTGCGCATACATGCTTATACCCCTCACCGGTTCTTCCTGATGCAGTAGGAATTTTTCAAAGTCAATAAGAAATTCTTTGGGGTCGGGAAAGACGAAGTGGCTTTCCGCTCCGGTTTTTTTCAGCACTTCATTGATGAATATTCTTTCATCAAAGCGGAGATCGTTTGAACAGGAAGAAAAAGTTTTCTGTTTTTCTTTGATCTGTTTTACACCGGAGATCTTCAGCAAGTCATTGATTACGCAGACGATCGAAGAAGAATCCAGGCCTCCCGAAAGACAAGATCCCGCTGGGACATCGCTTCTCAGTCGTATTTTTATGGCGTCCCTGAAAATCTCAAGGAAATTATTTGCATAAGATCTTTTGCTTTTCTCTTTGTCTTCTGTTTTTTCGCTCGTCTCAAAATCCCAATATCTTCTGAAAATGAGCCGGTTATTTTCCGTTATGACGGCATAATGAGCTGGCGGAACCTTGTTTATTCCGAGAAAGAATGTTCCATCTGTGTGGTCAAGCATTCCGAATTTCAGGAAATCATAGATAAGCTCATCATTGGCTTGCCGCTTCATGCCGAGTGCCAGCAAGGCTTTTATTTCCGAGGCGAAGGAGATAGAATCGGCATTCTGAAAATAATAGAGAGGCTTGATCCCCAATCTATCCCGGCAGAGGATAACTTTTTTCTGTGTTTCGTCCCAGATCGCAAGAGCCCACATTCCGTTGAATTTTTCAAAGCATTTCTCTCCCCATTTCTTGTATGCGCAGATTATCACTTCCGTATCGGAGTCGGATCTGAAACTGAAGCCATCCCTTTGCAGTTCCCGGCGAAGCTCGATGTAATTATATATCTCGCCGTTAAAAACGATCCAGATCTTTCCTGATTCGTCGCTCATGGGCTGATGTCCAAGAGGGGAAATGTCGATAATCGAAAGCCGCCTGTGTCCGAGTCCGACATGGTCTTTGATATAAGAGCCTTCGTCATCCGGGCCGCGATGCGCCAGAGCATCGGTCATTTTTTTGATCATACCTCGATCCACGGATCCTTTATTGAATTTATAGATTCCTGCGATTCCGCACATTTGGTTTATTTTTGAATTATGGAAACATTGAATATCGATTTGAAGGGCATTTCGGTTTCAACGCTGTATTTTAATGTTGTGCATGGCACTTTCAGGCCATAGGAGGGCGAATGCCAGCCTGCCGGAGCGGCTTCATCTCCGGTCTTTATCTCGATCTCGATGAGTTCCGGGTCTTGGGGCTGAATTTCTATCCGGCCACGATCCGTTTTCAAAGTGAGTTTTTTGGTCTTGGGATCAGTTTCAAATCCGGAGTCCGCAAGATGGAAATAGAATCCGATCTTATGCCGGCCAGAGCCTCTAAACTTATCCGTAATGACGATGCGATCTTGACGGTATCGGATCGAGCGATTATGGATCACAGGATCATTCAAACGCTCATAGCCGTAATGTTCTCCTTCAATATAATATTCATTATCGGATTTAGCAAATTTGATCAATTTTCCCGGGTTGGGCGAGAGCCATTTGAATTTTCTGCGGTTTATCATCTGATCCAAACCATCGATCATTACGGTGTTGTGCGCTCCGGTTCCCTTGAAATAATCCCGCCATTTTTTTCCGCCATTATATAAATACGTTCCATTATCCATAAATATTTTTTTCTGGCCCATATCAAGAACGAAACTTAACATGTCAGCGTGAGAATAGCTGTTGGTCGCGCCGCACCGGAAAAAAAGCCTGCTGTTTCCGCCGTTGAGGATAAAATATCCCCCTTCGTCAAAGCGGTCCGTTCTTTCAACGGAGCAGCTATCTCCTTTTTGTTTTTTCTCCAGATATTCATCTCCAAAAATCCAAAAAGCGTCCTCGCTGAGCGCTTGATCTTGTGCAGGTTTTCCATAGCATGCCATGGCGGAACTTTCGATGAGCGGACTGAAATCACCAAACTCAGCATTCGAGAGATCGTATAATTTGCTTCCGTCATTCTCTCCAAAGTCCGGAACGGCGCCGTTCTTATCGGCCAGGGAAGCAAGGAATACAAGCATTTTTCCAAACTTTTCCTTCACTTTGGCAGGAAGTTCTATTTTGTTCAGATCGGCTAATTCGAAAAATAAGACATAAAATTCCATTACGAAGCGCTGATAAAAAGGGGAGTGCATGAAATAAACTCCATCGGCATAGGCCTGTTTATCTATTTCTTCATTCAGGATCTTGAGGCCGATCTTCTGCCATCGTCCTGATCGCTTGAATTCCGGGAAAACAGTGCCGGCCAGAAAGAGGGCGAAAGCTTCGCCCATGAAGTGGTCATTGGGAATGCAGTATCGCGAAAAATTCAAATTACTTTCGATATGATCTGCCGCCGAATGAATATTTTTCACAAGAGATCTCAGAATGTCCTCACTGAATCCGGGGGAGTTGAGGAAAAAATAATATGACCAGATCCATGACACAAGCCTGATGGAGACTTCAAGCGAACTGGTCCAGTTCACTCCGATCCCAGGCGGATTATTTTTGATCCAATCGGAAAACTGCAAGATGAACTCCTTGGCATATTTTTCGTCGTTAGTGATCCAATATGCTCTGCCCAAAGCATAAAAATGCCGGTGCCTGTTCAGATGCCATGTATATTTTATATCACCCAAACCATCTTCGGAGATGTTTATGCCCGACCAATGTTTTTTGGGCCAATCCCTGGCGGTTTTCGGCGCCAAGTGCCAATTGATCGGATCGCCCCAATTGAAATCTTTCAGGTCAAAAGAACTTATCTTGTGCATGCATATGTTGTCAGCAAGACGAATAAGGTCTTCCTTTTCGCCGGAGAAATTATCAAGCCATAATTTCCGGAGAATGTCTTTCCGGTTCGGATCAATGAAGAAATTCGAGTTGTTTCTTCCGCGGAAATAGTGCAGAAGACTTTCCGTTTGGATGTTGAGGGTATCCTTCAGTCTGACATTTAATGTATTTCTTATCTTGAATTTAATATAAAACAGACCTGAGATCTTCGCCATCTGATAATAAAAGCGATAGATCAAAGATTTTTTCGGGGTTTCCCGGATCTCCCTGCAGATATTTTGAATTGTTTCCAGTTTATTCATATTATCGATGCGACGGAGCTAAGACTGATTAATGACAGCAACAACAAAAATCTTAATCTGTTTTATATCATTAAGTCAAGAATACTTTCAGCATACGCTATTTCGGGGATTATTTCAAATGGCATCCCTACCATAATTTTTCTCGGTATGTGATAAATATCGGAGGCCATCTACTTGAATAATTAGCCGGGAAGGTTTAGAATATAATTACGATATTAAGACATTATTATGAAAATACTCATTACGGGCTGCGGTTCGATAGGCATGAGACACCTGAAAAATTTCAAAAGGATCAAGGGTTGCGAAGTTTCGGTATTTCGCACCTCTTGCGATAATGTTCTGGAATTTGAAAAGGAGCATGGAGTGAAGGTTTTTTCGGATTTTGCAAAGGCTCTGGATGAAAAACCGGACGGCGTCGTGATCTCAAATCCGACCAGTCTTCATATAAAATATGCGACCGAAGCCGCGAAAAGAGGATGCGGTCTTTTGATCGAAAAGCCGATCTCTCATGATCTCAAGGGCGTCGCAAATCTTATAAAGATCATCGAGAAAAAAAAGCTTGCGGTACTCGTGGGCTGCAATCTCAGATTCCACAGGCATCTTATCAAGATAAAAGAAATTCTGGGAAAAAAGACGCTGGGCAAGATCTATTTTGCGAGGCTTTCGGTGGGGAGTTTTTTGCCTCAATGGCGCCCCGGACGGAACTATTCGAGATCTTATAGCGGGAAAAGGGACTTGGGCGGCGGAGTGGTGCTTGATCTTATTCACGAGATCGATTATGCGCTGTGGCTTTTTGGGGATCCGGTGGGAATAAATGCGAATGTCTGCAAGCTGAGCGATCTTGAGATCGAAACAGAAGACTATGCCGAAATATTCTTGAAATTCAAAACGGGGATTTCGGTCCAGATCCATATGGACTATCTGAACAGATTCCTGGCCCGCGAATGCGAGATCGTCGGGGAACTCGGGAATATAAAGTGGAATTACGCGACAGATACTCTGGAGATCTCAAAGATCGGCAGTAAAATACCCCAAAAGCATATTCTCAAGAACTATGACAGGAATGAAATGTATATGTCGGAAATAAGACATTTTCTGAGCTGTATCGGCTTCAAAGCAAAACCTGCGGTGACCATTTATGACGGCAAGAGGGCGCTTGAAGTAGCTCTTGCGGCCAAGAAGATCGGAAAAAATAATCTGAAAAAAATATAACGATATGACAACAGCAATTTTTATCACAGTCAGGATGAAGTCCACGCGGCTCCCCAGGAAGGCCTTGTTGGAGATTGAAGGAAAAACGGTGATCGAGCATTTGATCGATCGGTTGAAATTATCAAAACTGGCGGATCTCATCGTTCTATGCACCTCGACCAACCCGAATGATGAAGTTCTGGCGGATGTTGCCGAGAAATGCGGTATCAAATCTTTCAGAGGAAGCGAAGACGATGTTCTCGACAGATATCTCAATGCGGCGGAACAATATAATGTTGATCATATTGTAAGTCTGACGGGAGATTGCCCTTTCACGGATCCCGAATACATCGATAAGACCATTGAGCTTTACCGGAAAACCAACGCGGATTTCATTATGTGCAAGGAATTGCCGCATGGAGCGTATTCTTATGGTATTAAAGTCGAGGCGCTCAGAAAAGTTTGTGCGATCAAAGATGAAAGCGATACTGAGATCTGGGGAGATTATTTTACAAAAACCGGGATCTTCAATGTTCAATATCTGAAAGTAGATGATCCGGATCTGAAACATCCGGAGATCAGGATGACCTTGGATTATCCGGAAGATTTTGAATTTTTTAAAGAAGTCTTCAAAAGGCTTTATGAGAAAGGCAGGGTGTTTCCTCTCAAGGAGATAATGAATTTGCTCATGGTTAACAAGGAAATAATCAAGATCAATGAACATTGCGAGGAACTTTATAATGAACGGGTGAAAAAATCCGCCCAAATGAAGATTAAAAAGAACGTAAATTTATCTGTTTAAGAATAAGACATATGATCGATTATAAAAAAATGTTTGATCTTGGCGGCAAGGTGGCTGTTGTGACCGGAGGGGCCGGTCTTTTGGGGAGCGAATTTTGCAAAGGGCTTGCCGCATACAATGCGAATGTCGTGATCTCGGACATTTCAAAAGAAAATATCGGGAAGCTGGCAAATACAATGAACAAAGACTATCCGGATAAAGCGATGCCGCTGGAAACGGATATCACGGATGAAGGATCGGTGAGAGAGGGTATACAAAAGATCGTTGATAAATTCGGAAAGATCGATATCCTGGTGAATTGCGCTTATCCCAGGAACAAGGATTACGGAAAGAAATTTGAAGAGGTAAAGCTGGAGTCCTGGAGCGAGAACATTGATATGAATTTAAGCGGAGTGTTCTTGATGACGCAGCTGGCCGTTGAACACATGAAGAAGCGGAAATCCGGGAGCGTCGTCAATATCGGGTCGATCTATGGAATGGTCGGGCCGGATTTTGGCATTTATGACGGCACGGAATGGACCAATCCCGTGGAATATTCAGTGGTAAAAGGAGGGGTGATAAATCTGACGAGGTATCTGGCAACATATCTTGCCAGTTATGGCATAAGGGTAAATTGCATCAGTCCGGGAGGCATTTATAATAACGATTCAAAGATATTCCTTGAAAGATATGCAAAAAAAACACCTCTTGGCAGGAAGGCGATGGCTGATGAGATGGTTGGCGGGCTTGTTTATCTTGCATCAGACGCATCAACATATGTAACGGGCCACAATCTTGTCATTGATGGGGGATTGACTATCTGGTAGAAACAGCATAATGCTCAATTAATATATTATTATGGTAAGAAAAAATAAAAGCAATTCAAAGCTGGAAAATGTTCTTGATGCCAAGAGCAGAGATTATTATGTAATAGGCGAAACCGCCTATAATCATGAGGGCGATTTTCAGTATCTCTGCAGGATGACTGACGAGATAGCCGAACTGAAACTTGATGCGGTAAAATTTCACCTTCTTCTCAATGCGGAAAGCTATCTCCAGAAAAAACATCCATTGGCGGAAAAGATCAAAAAATGGATGTTCACCGCCGAAGAATGGCTGGAAATTATCGATCTTGCAGCTAAAAAGGGGCTTGAAGTGATCGCTCTTTGCGATGATGTGGAAAGCATTGACCTCATTTTGAAGAAAAGGGTAAAAGTTGCAGGGATAGAATTGCATATGTCGTCTTTGAACGACTATTTCATGATGAAAAAGCTCATCGGATACAATGGCATAATAATATTGGGAATCGGCGGATCGACGATGGACGAGATCAAGTATGCCGTTGATTTTTTCCGCAAGAACGGCAGGAAGAAGCTTCTTTTGATGTATGGATTTCAGAACTATCCTACAAACTATGAAGAAATAAATATCAGGAAAATAGCCACAGTTGAAAAGAAATATAAAGTTCCGGTAGGTTATGCCGATCATACGGCTTTCAACAATGAGAACAATGAACTGATCTCAACTGCGCCCTATATGGCGGGAGTTAGGATCTTTGAGAAGCATTATACTCCGGAATTTGGAAAGGAAAGAATAGATTTCCAATCGGCGATCGGCAAAGATCAGTTCAGGAAAATCAGCGGATATCTCGACCTGTTCAAAAAAATATCCGGAGACGGAAGCCTGAAAATGTCCGAGGCCGAATTGAAATATGGGAAAATAGGTCCGATGAAAAAAGCTATTGTGGCGCGGAGGAATATCCCCGGTGGAAAAAAAATAAAACTGGAAGATCTGTGGTATAAGAGAACGGAAGAAGAGGTTAAGCTGAAACAGAATCAAATCTTTAAACTAATCGGTTCAACGGCAGCGAAGGATATTGCTGAAGATGAAACAGTAACGTTGGATAAGATCAGAAAACTCTCGAAGGGAAGATAGGCCTTTGTCTAATGCGTTCTGATGTGGTAAAATTATTTCGTTGACAGGGGGCGGGTATGTCTTATAATGCCAAAGAACTTATTGGTGTGGATTTTCGGGGGAATTTTATCGTAAATATAGTACATGTATATAGGAGATATTGGTAAAATCAAAGCAGACGCGAGATATATTCCCGAAGCCATCAAGAAGGCGGTTGACTATTTGAAAAGAGCGGATCTTTCAAAGATGGAAAAGGGAAAGCATCTTATTGATGGCGAGAAAATGTTCGTTATTCTGGATGAATATCGCACTAAGCCAAAAAGCGGTAAAAAGGCGGAAATGCACAGAAAATATATAGATGTGCAATTCATTGTTTCAGGCAAAGAAGCCATGGGTTTCGGTTTTGAAGACCAAAAAAGCCGGCCAACAGACGAATACAGCGCGGAAAAAGATGTTGCGTTATATGATACCGTGAATAACGAAATGAATCTTTTGATTCATAAGGGAATGTATGTCGTTTTTTTCCCGGGCGAGATCCATCGGCCCGGATGCGATCTGGCGGGAGAGAATGCGGTCAGGAAGGTGATTGTAAAAGTTTCAGTCGATTTGCTCCAAGATAAATAGTTGTTATATAAATATTATTTTATTTTATGGCAAAAAAAATAAAAAAGGATAAAGAGATCAGCAATAAGGACATTCCCGTTGTCATACTTTGCGGAGGACAGGGGACAAGGCTCCGGGAGGAAACGGAATTCAAACCCAAGCCTCTCGTGGAGATCGGCGGACGTCCCGTTTTGTGGCATATTATGAAGATCTATTCTCATTATGGTTTCAGGAAATTCATCTTGTGCCTAGGCTACAAAGGAGAAATGATCAAGGATTATTTTTTGAACTACAGGACGATGCATAATGATTTTTCAATTGAATTGAAAAATAATAAAATTGAGATGTATGATCAAGATGAAATTGAAGATTGGAAAATTACTATGGTTGATACGGGGAAGACGGCCGAGACGGGAACCAGAGTCAAGCGGATAGAAAATTATGTCGATTGTGATATGTTTTTGCTGACCTATGGGGATGGCGTGGCTAATGTCGATATGGCAAAACTTCTGAAATTCCATAGATCGCACGGAAAATTGGGAACCGTGACCGGAGCGCTTGCTCCATCGCGATACGGTGAATTGATGACCGAAGATAATTTGGTCGTCAAGTTCAGTGAGAAGCCCCAGCTGATCTCAAGTGACGGGACGGGGTTTATTAGTGGGGGATATTTTGTGCTTAATAAGAAATTTTTCGATTATTTGAGGGATGAAGATAATTGTAATCTTGAGGGGGAAGCGCTTCGTCATTTGGCATCCGATCGTGAACTTGCGATATATCGCCACGATGGCTTTTGGCAGTGTATGGACACTTACAGGGAAAATCTTTTGCTCAATAGATTGTGGGAAAACGGCAGGCCCTGGGCGGTGTGGGAAAATGAATAAGAACCATTGAAGCAAGAAGTTGTTCCATGCGCTTGTGGATATCTGTGCTATTCTGTGTTTTTTATGCCACTAATTATAAGTAGCTATGAATAAATTCTGGAAAAATAAAAAAGTTTTGGTTACGGGAGCAACCGGCTTCATCGGTTCATGGCTGACCGAATCGCTGGTCGAAAACGGTTCAGATGTTACGATATTGGTGAACAAGAGCGATCCTTTCAAAGAAGATGCAATAAAACATCTGAAGAAAAAGATACATATTATTTATGGAGATATTCGGAATAAAAACCTGATATCGAAAGCCGTGAACAAGTGTGAAATAATATGCCATCTGGCTGCCACAACGCAAGTTTTATATTCGATTAAAAATCCCGAAGAAACTTTGTCGATCAATCTCTGGGGAACGTTCAACCTGCTGGAGGGAATGAGAAAGTCAGCCAATAAGCCCTTTTTGATCTTTGTCAGTACTGACAAGGTTTATGGAGAGCCCATACATCTGCCAATAAAAGAAGATCACTCTCTATCGGCCAAATCACCCTATGATGCCTCCAAGGTCGCTGCAGACAGACTGGTTTATGCGTATTATACTACTTATGGTATAAATGCTACGATCTTGAGATGGTCGAATGCCTATGGAGGAAGGGATGCGAACATGCTGAGAGTAATCCCGGATTTCGTTAATGCCGTGATCAATGATAAGCCGCTGGTCATCAGGGGAAGCGGGAAGAATATAAGAGATTTCTTGTATGTGGGAGATGTGGTCAGGGCGATCTTATCAGCCGGAGAAAATCGGAAAATTACCAATGGAGAGGTTTTTAATTTGGGTACAAATAAGCCAATATCAATAGAGGAGCTGGCTCGACTCGTGATCAAAATTACCGGACACGATAAGGCAAAGCCGATAATTTTGGGAAAGGCCACTCCTGGGGAAATTGACCGCCAGTATCTTTCTTTTGAAAAAGCGAATAAAATGCTGGGATGGGAGCCGCAAGTGGATCTGCAAACAGGCCTGAAGATCACCCTGGATTGGTATAAAAATAATTCTTGGTGGAAGAAGGTCATGGGAAGAGTCAGTAAATTCCATGGAATTTAATTATTTCTTGAAAGATAATGGGCTATGAGAGACAGACATATTGGTTTCTGGCCAGGTAGAATATCGCATTGAAATAAGTCAAGCGTGATAAGTTGCGATTTTCGTTAAATAAATAATATTTAATATATATGAAATGCAGAGTTTGCAGTTCTGAAATCAGCGAATTTTTTTCGCTTGGCGAAATGCCGCTCGTTAACTCTTTTTTAAAAAAAGAAGACATAGCCGGTGAAAAGAAATACAATCTGAGTGTCGGATTCTGTCCCAAGTGTTATCTGGTGCAACTTATGAAGAATGTACCACCGGAGGATCTTTATGTGGATTATATTTATTTTTCCGCAACGTCAGATTTATTTTTGGAGCATTGCAGAAATGTGGCAGGGCATCTGATCGAGAAACTTGGTTTGAGTTCCAAAAGTCTTGTTTTGGAAATTGCAAGCAACGACGGTTCACAGCTTCAGTGTTTCAAAGAAAAAGGAGTGAAAGTTTTGGGCGTTGATCCGGCAAAGAACATTGCTGAGGTGGCAAACAAAAAGGGAATTGAAACTATACCGGAATTCTTCAGTCAAGAATTTGCCAAAAAATTGAAAAAAGACAGAAAAATTCAGGCGGATTTGATCTTTGGAGCAAATGTTCTTGCGCATGTTCCGGGAATAGTAGATTTTGTAAAGGGTGTTAAGGTGGCATTAAAACCAAATGGCACTGCTATTTTTGAATCCCCATATCTGAAAGGGTTGATGGAAAACAAATTTGACATCATATATCATGAACACGTTTTCTATTATTCCATAATTGCGCTTCAGAATCTTTTTAAAGCGGCAGATCTCGAGGTGTATGATGTGGAAATGACACCCATGCAGGGAGGATCATTCATGATATATGTCTCTCATCCGGGTGTTTTTCAAATAAGCGAAAATGTCAAAAATTTCGTCAAGCTGGAAATGCACGACGGTTATGACAAGCTGGAAACATATAATAAAATGAGTGCTAGTACTTCAAAGCTGAAGGAGGATCTCATCGCATTGCTTAAAAAGATAAAGACAGAAGGAAAAACAATTGCCGCATACAGCGCTCCGGCAAAGGGGAATATTCTTTTGAATTATTTCGGAATAAATAATAATTATCTCGAATTCATTGTTGACAAGGCAAAATCAAAGCAGAATCTATATACTCCGGGAACGCATCTGTTGGTTTATCCTCCGGAGAAAGTATTTGAAAAAAAACCCGACTATCTATTGGTTTTATGCTGGAACATAGCGGATGAAATTCAGGTGCAATTAAAAAAATATCACGATGAAGGTGGAAAATTTATTATCCCGATCCCTGAGATTAGAGTTATATGATATTTCAAAAAACAAAAATTAGCGGATTATATGTTATTGATCTGGAGCTTAAGTGTGACGAGAGAGGGTATTTTTCCAGAATATTTTGTGAAGAAGAGTTCGTGAAAATCGGAGTTGATTTCAAAGTTGTTCAGGCTAGCCAGTCGTTTACTAGAAAGCGTGGCACTATCAGGGGGATGCATTTCCAAAAGTATCCAAAAGCTGAGGATAAGATCGTTCGATGCATTAAAGGATCAGTTTATGATATTGCCGTGGACCTGAGATCGGACTCGCTGACATTCGGGCAATGGTTTGCCCAAGAGCTTAATGAGACAAATAATAAAATGATTTTCATCCCGAAGGGATTGGCCCACGGTTTTCAAGCACTGCAGGACGATTCGATCATCGAATATTTCATGTCGGAATTTTATGCACCCGATCATGCCGATGGCGTGCGATGGGATGATCCATTATTTAAAATAGCTTGGCCTATAGCAGATTCAACTCTTTCGGACAGGGACAAAAATTGGCCATTAATGAAGAAATAATGACAAAAGTGTTATTAATCGGCAAGAACGGACAATTGGCAGGCGCAATCGTCAAAAACGCTCATGCTTTTGATTTGGATATATTTCCTTTTGATAAGAGTGAATTGGATGTGACCGAAGCGAGTCAGGTTGAAAAAAAAATAGAAGAGATCAAACCCAATGTGGTGATAAACACCTCAGCTTTTCATGTCGTGCCGAAATGCGAAGAACTACCATTTGATGCAATGGCCATTAATTTCTTTGCAGTGGGAGAAATTGCCAAAATTTGCAAGAAGTATAAAATTGCATTTATAACCTATAGTACGGATTATGTTTTTGACGGCAAAAAGGGAGTTCCCTATAATGAAACGGATAGCCCTCACCCGCTGCAGACATATGGCATGTCCAAGCTGGCGGGCGAATATGCTTGTCTGAGATCGTATCCCGAAGGAAGTTTTGTGATCAGAACGTGCGGTCTATATGGCGGAAAAACCGGAAGTCCGGAAAAGGGAGGTAATTTTGTTTTGAATATCTTGAAGGAGGCCCAGGGAAAGGATTCGATCGAAGTAAGCTCGGAACAGATAGTCAGTCCGACCTATGCCGGAGATCTGAGCAAAACAACATTAGAGCTATTGAGCAGAAAGGCTGAGCCGGGAATATATCACCTTGCGAATGAAGGGTCTTGCAGCTGGCATGAATTTACAAAGGAGATTTTCAGGATAGCAGGTATAAAGACAAAAGTCATTCCAGTGGATAGGGGAGGTGCGAGCGGTGCAATGATGAGGCCAAAAGTTTCCGCTTTGAAAAATGTGAAAGCCAAGGCGATAGGGATAGAATTGCCATCTTGGAAAGAAGGGCTAAAGTCTTATTTCGAAGAATTATCGAAAGCGGAATAAAATTAAATAATAAAATATATTAAGCAAATCCAAAAATATGAAAGCAAAAATCAGACCGCGAATTGAATTAGAAAATAGAACGAGGCTCGAGACTGTTATACCGATTGAAACGCCATTCACTATTTTTGTAGACCCCAGTGATCTATGTAATTTCCAGTGCAGGTTCTGTCCTAATAGCGACAGGGATCTTGTGAAAAAAACCAACAGGAAGCTCAAGATAATGGATTTTGAGCTTTATAAAAAGATTGTTGATGATATCTGCGAATTTGAAAAACCCATAAAAGTTCTGAGGTTATATAAAGACGGCGAGCCCTTGTTGAATCCGCGGTTTGTCGATATGATGAAATATGCAAAAGAGAAAAAATGCGCCGAGAGGGTCGACACGACGACCAATGCCTCGCTTCTCAATCCGAAACTGAATCTCGAAATAATCAATGCGGGAATCGATCGGATAAATATTTCGATAGAAGGCGTTAATGCGGACCAGTATCTGAGCTTTTCAAAATATAAAATTGATTTTGACAAGCTCGTTGAAAATATCCGCCATCTGTATGAGAACAGGAAAAAATGTGAAATAATAATAAAGATCAGCGGTGATTCGATGTCAGAAGAGGATAAGAAGAAATTTTATGATATATTCGGAGAGATCGCGGATGGCGTGTTTATAGAACATGTCATGTCATGCTGGCCCGAATTCGAATTAAAGGGGATCAAGGCTAATCAGGAAGTAGGTATTTATGGTCAAAAAATAAAAGAGGTCCAGGTTTGTCCGTATGTGTTCTATTCTTTCTCGGTCAATTCTGACGGTTTGGCGAGCGCGTGTTTTCTTGATTGGTCGGAAAAACTTATCATCGGTGATGTGAAAACCGAAAGCTTAAAGGATATTTGGAACGGGGAAAAAATGTTTGAATACCGGAAAATGTTCTTGCAGAAAAAGAGGAAAGATCATCCCTTCTGCGGAAAATGCGGGCAGATGACACACGGTTTGCCGGATGATATTGATGCATATGCCGATGAGTTATTAAATAAATTATCAGAGCATGAACAAAATAATTCAAAGCGCTGAGCCCTACACCTCCATTAAAGTATCTTCTTTACGGAGTGGTGATGAGCTTCTGGAAGGCATTCTTTCGTCTGACAGAGAACTGTTTCCTCGAAAGATCGACAGGCCAGTCGTACTTTATGGTGCCGGAAGTCTCGGGAAAATGGCAAAAAACTTTTTTGACTATCTGCACATGCCATATTTATATGTCGTCGATAAAAATGCTGCACAATATAAAAAAGACAAATATTGGCAAGGCGTAAACATTATACATCCAAGCGAAGTTAAGGAAACAGATAAGACAAATTGCTTACTCGTGATCTGTATTGTTACTATTCCGCTCATTGCGCTGAGAGATCAATTAAGAGATGACGGTTGGGGGGATGTCGCCTTCTTTTATGATGTCAGTGAATTTTACAGTAATCGATATCCCATCAATAACGGATGGTTTCTGAACAAAATTAATGAGAATGAAAAGAAGGCTATAGGGAAAGTTTATTCTTCATTTGCAGATGACACGTCCCGTTTGTATTATCTTCAGTTTCTTGCATGGAGAAAGTTGAGAATAGAATTGTTGTTTGAGAGCCTTGAGGTAAATAATGATAACCGTTTTTTCATTCCTGAGGTTGTCAGCGTATTGCATGGAGACGAAGTTTTTGTTGATTGCGGAGCCCACTGGGGGTTTGTCATGGAAAAATTTGTGAAGGTAGTCGAACATAGATATAAGGCATTATATGCTATTGAACCAGATAGCAATAACGTGAAGATGCTTGAAGAAAGGTTGAAGAATATTTCTAGTATTAAAATTTTGAAATGTGCCTTAGGCGACGTAAATGGTGAGGGTAAATTTTATCAAGGATTTGATTATGCATCAAAATTGAGCGAAAATGGCGGTGATTTGGTAAAAATAACCACTCTGGACCGTATGAATATTCCCGCGACTTTTATCAAGCTGCATCTAGAGGGCGGAGACTTGAAAGCATTGAAGGGAGCGGTGAACACTATACGCGAATACCGGCCGATAATAGCGGTTACTATCTATCACAATGCCGATGGAGTTTGGGAGACACCGTATTTTTTAATGAGCAATACGAGAAATTATAAATATTATTTAAGACTACATTCCTGGGGTGGCACGGGAGCTGTGCTTTATGCTATTCCGAAAGAAAGGAAAAACGCATATGAATAAGCAACGCAGCATTCTTCTTATAATCTTGCCATATCTTACCTGGAGCAAGGAGGCGAAGAATAATAATAACACAAGAAGCGTTTTGGCTTTTCCTTATGGCATTTTATCAATTGCTTCGTACATAAAAGCGAAAGCGGCCAAAAATCCGAGTGTTGGCATTCTTGATTTGAATTTATATGCCGCGGAGGAGATATCTGGCGCGATTTCACAGGCTCTGAAAAAAAATAAACCGGATATTGTCGGCATGTCAATGATGTTTGATTCATCTTATAAAAGTCTGAATCGGATCTCAAAGCAAATCAAGGATTATGATGATAAAATAACCGTTGTTCTTGGGGGCAGCGCGGCGACGGTTTCGTGGGACAAGATTCTTCATGAACAGGAATATGTGGACGCGATTTGCTATGGTGAAGGCGAGTATCCATTGCGGCATCTGGTTGAAGCTGATAACATTTCAGAAACGCTGGACAAAAATCCTGTTTGGGTAACCAGAAAATCACTGGCTAAAAATCTAAAACCTCAACCGCGATACGTTGACAACCTCAATGAGGTGATAAATGTCAACTATGAATTAATCGATGTCGGCTCTTATAGTATGAAGGAGGCTTTTTCTCCATTTTCATCCGTTAAAGAATCTCGCGATGTGCGGCAATTCTTTTTAGTAACATCCAGAGGTTGTCCTTTTAGGTGCGTTTTTTGTTCAGGATCCTCGCTTCATGGAAAAAATATCCGCTGTGCGGATGTGAGCGTTTTAATAGGGCACGTAAGATATTTGGTTGAAAAATATAAAATGAACGTTCTTACTATCTATGATGATCAAATATTATTTTACCGAGATCGCGCCAAGGAGTTTTTTAGAAAGCTTGCTGAGTTTAATCTCAGAGTAGAAACTCCAAATGGTCTATCAGTCGCTTTTATTGATGAAGAGATGGCTATGCTGATGAAACGCGCTGGGATAGACACTGTTCCTCTGGCAATAGAGTCTGGTTCAAAACATATGTTAAACGAGGTTATACATAAACCGTTGCGTCTTGAACAAGTTAAGCCGGTAGTCGATATATTGCATCGTAACAATATTTT
Organism: Candidatus Paceibacterota bacterium; assembly: GCA_041661265.1. Taxonomy (NCBI): domain Bacteria; kingdom Bacillati; phylum Minisyncoccota; species Minisyncoccota bacterium. The sequence continues at coordinate 60,447 of JBAZUT010000004.1, forward strand.
TGTTCAAGGATATTTTGTGGTAGGCATACCGGGCGAGCAGGAGGAGGACAGAATTGAAACAGCTCGATTTATTAAAGAAGTTGGACTTGATTGGGCCGGTTTTAATTTAGCAACTCCCTTGCGGGGAAGTGAACTTTATAAAATTTGCATCGAAAATGGGTATATTGACCCAAATTTTGGCATTGGTGATCTGGGAATGCATGACTATGTTATCAATGCCCCAGGCCTCAATCCCGTTGATATTAAGAGAAAAAGATATCTAATGAATCTGGATGTAAACTTTGTTAATAATCACAGAATGAAGGTGGGCGATTATGAGATAGCGATCTTATGCTTTAAGGATGTTATTGCGAGATATGAAAATCATGCTTTCGCGTATTATTATTTAGCAAGGGCATTAAGTGCTGTAAATAAAAATAATCAACAAATAGAGCAAGTACTGGATAAGATGAAAGAGGTAATGAATATTGAAAGTGTATGGAAAGAGTATTTTGAGCATTTTGGTATTGATTATATGGAGGAAGTTAAAAATTAATCGATTGAATTTCTCGAAGTTTTGGTGCGAGGTAGCTCATTTGGAGACAAGCAGATATTTTTAGAAAGATAATCAGATGAAAAAAAAATCCTATAAAATACTTCATATTACTCCGCATCTTGGCGGCGGTGTCGGAAAGGTGCTTCTTAATTATTTGATCTCAGTCAAAAATGATCTCACCTTTGAACATATAATAGCTTGCCTTGATTATGCAAATGATGAATCGGTAAAAAAGGCCGATAATTTTGGTTTCAGGTTATTAGGAGATATGGCAAGAAAGAAACAGAAATTACTTGCCATGCTGACAAAGGCTGACGTTGTGCTTATCCATTGGTGGAATCATCCGTTACTGTACGACTTATTGGTCCGTACCCAGTTTCCGCCGTGCCGTCTGATAATCTGGAGCCATATTTCCGGTTTTCATCCGCCGTATGTTTTTACTGAGAAAATACTGTGTTATCCGGATGTTTTTGTCTTCACGACGCCTGTGAGCATGAAGGCGAAGGAAGTAGTGAAATTAACAAAAGGGCAAAAGAAAAATTTACGTGTTATATGGTCAACTGGCGGCGTGGAGCATGTCAGGTCGGTAGAGCCGGAAAAACATACGGGGTTTAATGTGGGATATATAGGAACGGTAGATTATGCGAAAATTCATCCGGATTTTTTGGACATCTGCAGCAAGATCGATATTCCCGATGTAAAATTTATCGTTTGTGGCGGATCGAAAGAAGAAGAATTCAGGAGGCATGTACGAAAACTTGGTATCGAAAAAAAATTCAATTTTACCGGTCTTGTTCCCGATATTAAAAAATATTTATCAATATTCGACGTGTTTGGATATCCATTGGCGCCGTATCATTATGGCACCTGCGATCAGGTTCTTCAGGAATCCATGGCGGCGGGAATTGTTCCGGTGGTTCTCAACAATCAAATGGAAAGTCTTATGGTCAAGAATGGAGTGACGGGTATTGTTGCGAAAAATGAACGTGAATATGTCCGGTCCATAGAGAGATTGTATAAAGACAAGGTCCTAAGAGATAGACTGTCGAAAAATGCCCGTGCATATGCTATAAAGAACTTTTCTGTAAATAAAATGATTGAAGACTGGAATGTTATTTTCAAGGAAGTATTGAGGGTACCTAAAACGGATAAGATATGGCATATGTCCAAGAGTAATTCAACGATAATGGCTAAAGATGTATTTTTGGAATCATTAGGCGATTATGACAAGGAGTTTGCTGCGTGTTGCAACGCAAAAAACGATAATCAAGCGAAGATAGCAATGCAAAAAATAAAAACTATGTCCAAGTCGGCGAATTGGCAAGCAAAAACAAAAGGCAGTGTGCAGCAATATAACACTTTCTTTCCGGGCGATCCCTATCTTTCTAAATGGAGTAAGTTAATGAAAAAAAATGAAAACTGATATAAAGAAAAATATCCTTCTTGTTGTCTTACCGTATTTATTAAAACGCGATGATCTTGTACGCACTAAGCTAAGGAGCTTTAAGGCATTTCCTTATGGCGTTCTCTCAATTGCATCGTACTTAAAAAAGAAGGCTGGTGATAGTGTAAACGTACAAGTGTTAGATTGCAACCTCGATGACGAAAGAGATGTGGATTTAATAATTAAGAAAAAAATAACAGAATTCAAACCGGACATAGTCGGATTATCGATGATGTTTGATAATTCCTATGTTTACGTGAAGGATATTTCTTCCGTAATAAAAAAATATAACGAAGATGTTGTTGTCGTTTTGGGTGGATCGGCTGCAACGTCGTCCTATACTACAATAATGAATGAGCAGGATAATCTCGATGCTATTTGTTTTTATGAAGGAGAAATGCCATTTCTAAAAATGGTTCAAAGCGAGAATGTACTTGACTTTTTGGAAAATGATCCATCATGGATCACAAAAAAATCTTTGGACGAAGGAAGAGAACCTCAGAAATCGTCAATTCAAGATCTGGATGAAGTAATTGATATAGACTACAGTTTTGTCGATGTTTCGAATTATGCCATGAAAGAAGCATTCTCTCCATTTGCCGATAAAATAGAAGATAGGAAGCAATTCTTTCTTGTCACATCCCGCGGATGTCCCTATAACTGTGTATTCTGTATGCGGTCTGCGGACAAGGAAAAGGTCATTCGATATGCGAGCGTAGATCGGGTGATTAAGCATGTAAGATATCTGGTATCTGAATATGGCATGAATATATTAACGATATATGACGATCAGATCCTGTTGAATAAGGAAAGGGCTAAACAATTATTCAGGGAGTTTGCCCAATTTAATCTGAGGATTGAATGTCCTAATGGTTTGTCGGTTGCGTTTATGGATGAGGAGCTAATAAGTTTAATGAGAAAAGCCGGAATGGACACAGTAAACTTGGCTATTGAATCCGGATCGTCCCATGTGCTCAATAAAATTATTAATAAGCCATTGAGGCTTGATATGGTAAAACCGGTCGTTCAAAATCTTAGAAAGTATGGTTTTTGGATCCATGGGTACTTTGTAACCGGATTACCGGGTGAAAGAGATGAGCACAGAGACGAAACGGTAAGATTTATTAATGGAGTGGGGTTAGATTGGAGCGGCTTTAGTGTTGCTATTCCGACAAGAGGCAGTCGATTGTTTAAGATTTGCATAGAAAAAGGGTATATAGATAAGAATGTTGGAATAGGGGAAATTGATGCCGGTAAGATTGCAATAAATACTCCAGAATACTCTTCTGAGTATGTCAAGGATAAAACATATCTCATGAATCTGGATGTAAATTTCGTAAATAATTACAGAATGAAAAACAGAGAATATCGTGTTGCGGCAGATGCTTTTAGCGATGTCATCGAAAGATATGACGATCATGCTTTTGCTTATTATTATCTGTCCAAGGCATTATATGCTTTACATGAAAACCAGAAAGCACAAGACGCGCTGAATAAATATAATGGAATACTTAATAAAGACGCTACATGGAAAAGATATGCTGAATATTTTAGAATCAATTAATATGCGGAATGATGGATCGGCATAACCTTATTCGGAACTTGTGGCGGGAGTCGAATAGAATTAAACTGTAGAAAGTGACAAAGGTATTGGAAAGGCGTTATTGCGTTATATCATTAAACTATATGGTTACTATAATAATTCCAACTTACAATAGACCTGATCGTTTAAAAAGACTCTTGGGCTATTTCAGTGATTCCGGAATCCATGGTAAGATAATAATTGCGGATTCAAGCACTTCTGAAAATAAAAAGAGAAACAAAGCGATCGTTTCGTCTTATTCTGGAATGGATATTTTGTATCTTGATCACTTCGCGCCTGACACTATTGGATGGGTTAAGTGGGGAGAAGCAATCGGCCGATCCAATAGTAAATACACGGTCATTTGCGCAGATGACGATTTTATTGTCCCGAAATGCATAGATGAGGCTGTGAGCTTCCTTGAAAAAAACTCAGATTTTGTCTTGGCGGATGGGGCTTATGTTTCTTTCGAAGCAGGAAAGGGGGCAGAAGAAAAATCACGATTCTTGTGGCGGCCTATCTATCCTCATAAAACAATTGATTTTTCGGATCCGGCAACCAGGGTTGCTTTTCATTTTGCCAATTATTATCCTACTTTGTTTTCAGTGCATCGTACCTATATTCTCGAAATGATCTTTAAACAAACGGTGAAATATTCTATGGAAAATGGATATATGGGAGAGCTTTTTTGTTCAATACTATCTTTGATTTATGGCAAATCGAAAAGTCTTAATAGTCTATATTCAGCCAAAGAATCTATTTCTGATTCATATAGTAAAGTTCATGAAGATGTTGATGATTTGGTTGATAGGGGCAGCTATGGAGCGCTATATAAGAAATTCAAGCAAGGCTTGGTGATAAATTTATGTAAAGAAGCGAGAATAAGCGAGGAAGAAGCTGGCAAGGTCATTGATGCAGGAATGAATATATATCTTAAGAAATATTATTTTAATTCCGGAGTCAGGATTAAAAAAATTCTGCGTGAGACAAAGTTACCGTTTGGACTGAATCAAGTATTGAGATCTATTTATGTAAAAATGCTAAAGCACAAACAGCCCAAAGGCTATTCGGATGATTTGGCCAATAGCGAAAACTTTAAGAAAATTCATGAGGCAATTATGACATATTTAGATGATAAATGAGCACGAGCAATATTCGAAAGTGTTCCAAGACCTATGGTTGAAAAGTAGAGCATAGTGAATATATTTATTTCAGGTTGGCGCCAGGGGGATGGATTTCTCATTAAAGCTTTTTCTTAATAAAAAAAGTGCTTTTTCTCTCGAATGAGATAAATAGGCAGTATATAGCTTAATTAAAATTAATTGAAAAATAATATGCAAAAAGATCCAATTGAACAATTTCGAGTTGAAGCAATTGAAAGAGCGAAATCATATCAAAACAATGAAGAGCTTCAAAGAACTTGGCAAAATTTCCACAAACAGATCGTTAAGGCGAAATATGCTTATAACTTTTTTTGGCTTGGAGTGCCAATCATCCAAGCACCACAGGACCTTCAGGCGATGCAGGAGATCATTTGGGAGGTCAAGCCGGACTTGATAATTGAAACCGGCATAGCATGGGGCGGATCTATCGTGTTTAGCGCTTCTATGCTTGCTATTTTGGAGGCATGCGGCAAGATTGAGCATGGAAAAGTTGTTGGCATTGATACCGATATTCGTCCTCATAATAAAAAGGCCATCCTTGCTCATCCTTTGAGCAGTAAAATCACAATGATAGAAGGGTCGAGTACGGATAAGGCAATAGTGCGGCAAGTCATGGAGATCGCAAAGACCAAGAAGAGGGTTCTGGCTTGTTTGGACAGCAATCATACGCATGATCATGTACTTGGCGAATTAAGAGCATATGCTCCAATGATAAGCGTGGGGAGTTATTTTGTCGTTGGGGATACGGGAGTTGAAGATTTGCCTTCTGGGACGACTGATAAAGATCGGCCGTGGGGCAAAGGAAATAATCCTAAAACGGCAGTATGGGAATTTTTAAAAGAAAATAAAGATTTTGAGATTGACAAAAGTATTGATTCAAAACTTATAATTACCGGTTCTCCCGATGGATATTTAAAGCGAGTTAGATAATGTAAAATGAATTTTAAGTTGAATGCAGTAGTATTTATCAAGGGAAAAAGGGTCAAGTCTTAACATTTCACTTTATTGCATCGATGTTCGTTTTGAAATTTGTTATACGTTAAGATTTGACTCTGTATGTATTCTGTTTCACAGAAGCTCCGGTGCCAAAATTTTAGACATAAAAAAAGAGCAGGATACTTTTTTTCCAGCTATGTTTAGCGTAGAAGAATAAGAATTATTCCTGCCACTCCGGCTAAGAATCCCAGTTTTTCCGCTTTTGAAAGCGATTTTTTTTCTTTGAACAGGAACCATCCGACTATTATCGGTATGGTTGTGACGAGAACGCCTTTTAGCGGGGAGACCAGGCTGATCGGTCCTCCAAGCTGATACGTCCAATATAGCGCGAACAGCGATCCGATTATGGCGAGGCTGAGAGGCAGAACGATCATAAGCGTTTTCTTTGACACTTTCAATGGATTCTGTTTCTCAAGCATCAGGATCGGTATCGAGCCCAGAAAGGCTCCGCCATACCATGCCATAAGAAATGTCTCACGGTTTACGGTATATGAGAACACTTTCAGCAGGAAACTTGCTGTTCCGAAGATCATCACCATTCCGAGCGTATAGAACAGCCATTTCTTGTCCAGAGAGGACTTCTTTCCATTGTCATTCTTCGGCAATCGGAACAGCCACATAGCCATAAAGCAGAGTCCCGCTCCAAGGATCATCTGGAAGTTCCAGAGGCTGCCTTCTTTCAGAAATATTATCGCCAGAAGAACTGCCCAAACTTCCATGAGAGGCAGGAATAAAACGCTTCTGCTCAGGCTGATCTCAAACGCGCGCCATTGGAAATAGTTTCCGAAAGCATTGATGAGGCCGACTATCCCGACCCAAATAAGCATCGGACCCGGATCGTTATTTCCGCTGAAAACATACAGAAAGATCGCGATAATGGCGCAGAATAGATATTGATAGAAGATGCCGTTAGCTTTTTTGGGAGCGCTATCCGTCGCCACCTTGCTCAGGATCACGCTTGCAATGTTTATTACTGCGAGTATTAATAGTGCATATTGCCAGATCATATTTATTTCCTCCTTTAATAAAGTAATTTTGTTTTATATACATTCTATATTTTCCAGGGACAGTATTCGGTCGATAATTCAATATTGACCAAGTATTGTCCCCGGAGACGATGTATGATGCATAATCGGCTTTTAGTATTCTAGCCTATTCCGATATTTATTCAAAGAGCGATCTTTTCGTGGTTTGATCAACAAGCAGTAATAAATACTGACTAAGCAGCATAACATATCCGCCATCATTAGTCAATCCAGGAACTGATCTCGGGCGATTTTTGCTTTATTTGAATGTTTTTTTGAGAGGTTATTTTCTTGCCAAAAACGGTAGATTAATTTAATATTAAAGATGTGATATTTAAGTTATCGATAAAATTTATATAGTATGATGATTCCCTTGTCTCAGCCGGATATCGGCGAGAAGGAGCGAAAGGCCGTGTTGGACGTTTTAAAAACGCCGTGTTTGGCGTTGGGGCCGAAGTTGACAGAGTTTGAAGAAAAATTTTCCCGCTATATCGGGACAAAATATGCGGTTGCCGTAAATTCAGGAACCAGCGGATTGCATCTCATCGTACGCGCACTCGGTATCGGGCGCGAGGACGAAGTGATAACCTCGCCATTCAGTTTCATAGCTTCGGCAAATTGCATTTTGTTTGAAAATGCGAAACCTGTTTTTGTCGATATTGATCCCGATACTTTGAATATCGATGCCGGAAAAATTGAAAAAGCGATCACAGACAGAACGAAGGCGATAGTGGCGGTGGATATTTTAGGCCATCCGCTGGATTGGGATCGGGTTACAAAGGTGGCAAGAAAAAATAAATTAAAGATAATAGAAGACAGTTGTGAAGCTTTTGGCGCCGAATACAGGGGAAGAAAATGCGGAACATTCGGAGAGGCGTCTGTTTTTGCGTTTTATCCCAATAAACAGATGACGACAGGCGAGGGAGGAATGATCCTGACTGACAGCCGAGAGATAAAAGATCTGTGTTCAAGCATGGCCAATCAGGGAAGGAAGGTTGAAAACGGGAAATGGCTGGAGCATGTCCGTTTGGGATACAACTATCGCATGTGCGATATCAATGCCGCTTTGGGAATAGCGCAGCTCTCAAGGATCAATGATATGTTCAAAAAAAGAGACAGGGTCGCAAAGCTTTATGATAAATATCTTGGTGGCGTCGATGGTGTAAGCGTTCCCTATGTCGCTCCGTGGGCGAAGATCTCATGGTTTGTTTATGTGATCAGGCTTTCTGGTAAATATGTCCGCAAGGACAGGGACAGGATCATGGAAAAATTAAAAGACGCCGGAATACAATGCAGTAATTATTTTCAATGCATTCATCTTCAGCCGTTCTATAAAGATCTGTATGGTTATAAACGCGGCGATTTCCCGATCGCGGAAAATATTTCCGATCACACGGTTGCTCTGCCTTTTTATAATAACCTGAGCGAAGATAAGATAAAGTACGTGGTCAAATCCCTGAAACGGATCATATAAACAAGATCAAATATTTCAAATAATTATATTAAATCGATGCAGCTGTTGGATCGTTTGGCAAAAAGCGATATATTCAAGAAAACCGCCGGAAAAAGAACAATGTTTTTTTTGATTTGTGATATAATATTCATAACCTTATCTTTCTATCTGGCATTTATTCTGAGGTTTGACGGGCAGATACCTTCGCAGTATTTTTTTGGAAATATCCAGTCGTCAATTTTACTTGCGCTCGTTGCCTGCGTTCCGATCTTTTATCTCTCCAAGCTGTACCATTTTTCTTGGTCATATGTCAGTACGCAAGAATTGATCGCACTTTTGAGAGCGGTATCTCTCGGGTTTTTGGTCATTGGCGCATCGTTGTTTATTTTCAGGGATTATAGCGCGTTTAGCGGATTTCCCCGCTCGGTTCTCGTGATCAGCTATTTTTTGGTTTTGTTTTCAACCGGGCTGATCCGTTTTTCGAAAAGAATTTATTTGAATATTGCGAGCGGCAAGGGTGAAGCCAAAAATGGAAAAAGGACGTTGATCGTGGGGGCCGGAGACGCGGGGGAGCAGATCCTGCGGAGCATTCAAACGGGAAAACAGAGAATGTATCTGCCGATAGGGTTCGTGGATGACAACCAGATGAAACAGAAAGTTATAATCCATGGCTTGAAAGTCTTTGGTTTTATCGATAATATAACTGAAATCGCAAAGACTGAGAATATCGAGGAGATGATCATTGCGCTTCCATCGGCCGGATCAAAGACCATCAAGAGAGCGGTGGAACTTGGGAGAAAGGCCGGAGTAGGGAATATAAAGATACTTCCGTCGATGGCGGAGTTGATCGGTGGAAAAGTTTCGATCGGGAACATCAGGGAAGTTGAAGTGGAGGATCTTTTGGGCCGGGAGCCCGTGTCGGTTGATACTGAAAAGATCGAAAGATTCATAAAGGATAAAACTGTCCTGATCACAGGCGCGGCAGGTTCGATCGGAAGCGAGCTTTCAAGGCAAGTTGCAAAATTCAGACCCCGGAAGCTTCTTATTTTGGACCAAGATGAAACGGGCATGTTCTATATAGCGAATGAGCTAAAGGCGAATTTTTCCAATTTACAGATTGTTTCAGTTATTGCGGACATCAGAGATCCGAATAAAATAAATGAAGTATTCAAGCAATTCAAGCCGAATATTGTTTTCCATGCGGCCGCCTATAAGCATGTTCCTCTCATGGAAGAGAATCCCGAAGAAGCGGTGAAGAATAATATTTTTGGCATGAAGACCGTTTCGGAAGCTTCTTTGAAACATGGCGCCGAGAAGTTTGTTCTTATATCGACTGACAAAGCGATCAATCCCACTTCGGTCATGGGTGCAACCAAGCGGGTTGGAGAAATGATATCGCAAGTTTTGAATCAAAAGGATCACACCAAGTTTGTTTCGGTGCGATTCGGGAATGTCTTGGGAAGCAGGGGGAGCGTCATTCCCACTTTCAAGGATCAGATAAAGCGGGGTGGACCTGTGAAAGTGACGCATCCGGATATGAAAAGATATTTTATGATCACTTCCGAGGCATGTCTTTTGGTCATGCAGGCGGCGGAAATGGGCGGCGGCGGAGAGGTTTTTGTTCTGGATATGGGCGAGCAGATCAAGATCGTGGATCTTGCAAGGGAAATGATCAAGCTATCCGGCTTTAAGCCCGATGAGGATATGCCGATCGTTTTTACAGGTGTGAGGCCGGGAGAGAAATTATATGAAGAGATCCTGACTCCAAAAGAGGGTACTGTGGCGACAAAGAACAACAAGATATTCATTGCAAAGCTTGCTGCAACGGATGAACGAAAACTTAATGATGGGATGGGAAAATTGAAAAACATCATGTATAATTCAAATGGTGCTGAAATTAAGCGAGTTTTGAAGGAATTAGTGCCAAGCTATAGTGGAGTGTCGAATGTCGAAAGTGGAAAGTCCATAAAGTCAGAAAATAATTCTGGATATTAGATGCTAATTGCCCTATTGTTATATTGTCCCATTATTGAATTGTTCTTTGCTTCAGTGGATCATGCTTTCTCAGAGTACTGACCTCCTTGGGGAGGTACAGAGCTCTCCGAGTTCTTTCGTACGTTGCCTCAGAGGATCCGACCTCTTGGGGGAGATACGGACCTCTTAGCAAAGAGGGGAATGAATACTATTGCCGTTGACAGTATTATATATGGTTGTATAATTAATATAACAAAAAGACGCATAATTGTAATGCAATAATTACACATAGCAAAATGGAGAGTAATTTCAAGAAAAGGCTTATATTAAGCCAAATAGAGAAGCATATTGATCACAAGAATGCCATTGTGATCACCGGAATGCGACAAGTCGGCAAAACAACGCTTATGCGGTGTGTTTTTGATAAAATTATCGACAAACCCAAACTTTGGTTCGATTTTGATAATCCCCTGGATCAAAAAATATTTGAAGATATTGAATATCGGAATATTTATGAAAATCTGAAAAATCAATCGAAAGCAGGGGACGACGAGAGAATTTTTGTTTTTGTCGATGAAATTCAAAACTTTCCTGAGATCACAAAGGTGATGAAGTTTCTGATAGGTCAGTATGGCGTGAAGTTTTTTGTGACAGGGTCATCAAACTTTTATCTAAAAAACCTTTTCCCGGAGTCATTAAGCGGGCGAAAATTTCTTTACGAATTGTCCCCCCTGTCATTTCGAGAATATTTATATTTTAAGGAGAAAATCTCATTTGAGGATGCGGAAAATTGGAATATCGATAAGGCCATTAAATCTTCAAATTTGATCGATTTCAAAAAGCTGGAAGTGGATTACACGGAATTCATTACGTTTGGAGGGTTTCCTGAAGTTTGCCTCACGAAGGATCTGGCGACAAAGCGAGAAGTTCTAAAAAACATATTTGTGTCTTTTTTCGAAAAAGATCTGAAAATTATTTCAGACTATAGGGATATCCGTGAACTTCGGGACCTCATTCTTCTTCTTGTCCCGCGGGTCGGTTCAATGCTTGATGTGACGAAAATTGCTTCCGAACTGGGCGTAAACAGAGTGAAGATATATGAATACCTCGCTTTTTTGCAAGGCACTTTCTTCATAAAACTTATCCCAAAATATTCAAAGAGCATCGATCGCACGGTGGCTGGAGGGAGGCGTGTGTATTTTTCTGATACGGGCATTCTTAATTCGATTGGAAGCGTGAATGAAGGGCAGCTTTTTGAGAATGCAGTTATCAATCAGCTGGACAGATTCGGAGAAATCCATTTTTATAGGGGAAAAAGCGGGTCGGAAATAGATGCAATATTGGATAAAAAAATTGCTTTTGAAATTAAAACTAAAGGAACAAAGGAATATTTAAGGGATCTGGAAAAGAGATCCGAAGGAATTGGAATTTCAAACAGTTATTTGGTAAGCAGGGATTATGCGAATATTCCAAAAACGATCTTTGGGTCGATGCTTTAGCGGAGTGTCGAACGTCGGAAGTAGAAAGTAGAAAGTCTATAAAGTCGGAGAAAGATTCCGAATATTAGATACTAATTGTTAGATTGTTCTATTGTTGAATTGTTCACTTTCTCAGAGCACTGACCTCGCGGTCGAGGTGCAGAGCTCTGTGAAAAGGGGTGCAGACCCCTTGCGCTAAAGGTTTATATTTACTAAAATAAAACAATCATATGGAGGAAATCGGGAGAAAAGAGGGTGAGGAGGTTTATTTAATCGATTATGTAAAAGTGATGGTAAAAAGAAAAAAAGTGATCACGACGGTGGTCTTGAGCGTTGTTGTTTTGGCGACAATCGTCAGTTTGGTCATGAATAGGGTATACAAGATCGAATCCGTGATTGAGATCGGTACGGTATCGGTCGGTGCGCCGATAGAGAGCCCGGAACAGGTGTTGCAGGGGATCAAAAGGGATGTCTATGGCGCCATGGTCAGGGAAAAGCTTGATATTTCCGAAACGGATTTCCCTAAGATAAAGACAGGGAATACTTCCGGGACGAATTTGATCTCAATGGAAATTAATTCCAATAGGGCTGATCAGGCGAAGAGTGTTTTGGATGAGTTGAGCAATCTGATCATAGCCGGTCATCAGGAAAAGACAAAAGACGCAAAAGCACTTCTGGAAAGCGAGATTGAGTTAAGGAAGAAGGATATTGAAACTGTCGGTAAGGACGTTGAAAGAGTGAAAGCTAAGATCGTTTTTTTGGAGGAAGAAAGAAATAATCTGGACGCGAAAGTTGCAGCTTTGCAGAAAGTGCTGGTTTATCGGCAGGATGCAGGAAGTCAGTTCGCCCTTTTTGATACAAAAGAAAAACTGGCATCAAAAAAACAGGAAATAGAGAATACTTATATAGAAGTCAATTCCTCGGAGAACAATATAAATGCAATAAATGGGCAGATTAATATACTGGAAAAACAGATCTCTGATATCCGCATGACAAAAGTGGTGAAAGGTCCGGCTGTTTCTGAGAAAATTGTCAGTCCGGATATTGTTTCCAATCTGATTATTGCAGTGATATTCGGGTTATTCCTGGGCATATTCCTGGCTTTTGTGATGGAGTGGTGGGAGAAGAACGGCAAAGAAATGAAAAGTGAAAAATGAAAAGTGAAAAATGAAAAGTGAAAAAGTAAATAGCACAAAGTGAATAGTAAATCGTAAATGGTAAATCGAGTTTATTGGTTGATTGTTGAGAGAAGTTAATAAAAATCAAGCGAAACTGAGCAAGTGGCATTTCCTAAAACCGAGTTTGGGCCAGATGCGCCTAAAGCTTAGTTTTAGGAAAATCCTAAAACTAAGCTTTAGGAAGCAGGTCTATGAGTAAAAGAAAGAAAAATAGATATAGACAGGATGATATTGTTAACAATCCCAAAAGGGACTATACGAAATATTATCTCTTTATTATAAAGGCAGGGATCGTCGCTTGTCTTTTTTTGCCGTTGCTCGTTGTTCATTCCCATATGTTTGCAATGCAGGTAGGAAAGGTTCTAGTGTTCCGGACTATTATTGAAATAATAGCCTTTTTTTATATTATTTTGATTATCAAAAAAGAGGAGTATCGTCCGAAATGGGGTTTGTTCGAGCTTTCAATCGCGGCATTTATAATGGTTTATCTATTGACTTCTTTAACGGGTGTGAACTTTCTCAGGAGTTTTTGGGGAACAACTGAAAGAATGGGTGGGTTTTTCACAATGCTCCACTTCTGGGCATATTTTATGATCCTGATTAGCGTGTTTCGAACAAAAAAAGACTGGAAGATACTTTTTTCTGTTTCGATCTTTGTGGCGGTCATTTCGTCAATGTATGCGTTCGGGCAGAGCGCATTTTTTTGGAGAGATATTCTTCCATGGATAAAATCCGAAAATATCAATATATATACGGAAATAGCCAGATATGTTACGACTGATAATTTTGTCATCATCAATGACTGGAGAACTTTCGGTATGATCGGGAATGCAGGGCCCTTTGCGGGATATATTATGTTTAATGTCCTTCTGGGGTTGTATGTTATCAGTTCGGCAAGAAGCATTAAAAATAAATTCAGTGGCATTATCGCACTCTTGTTTCTATTTTCCGCTTTGTCTGGTGCAGGCACGAGAAGTGCATACATCGCAATTCTGGCGGGATTTGCCGTTTTATCGGTTATAAATGTCATTTTGTCCAAAAAAAAGAAGATGAGGATCGTTTCCGTCTTGTTCATTCTATTATTAATTATTGGAAGCGGAATTGTTTGGGCTAATAAGAAAGAGGATTGGGTCAAAAATAGTACTATACTTTCGAGGATGGTTAGTATATCTTTTGAAAATAATGAATCCAGGACTATGACGTGGGAATCATCCTGGAAAGGATTTGCCGATAGGCCCTTATTGGGAGCGGGGCCCGAGAATTATAATGTTGTTTTTAATAAGTATTTCAATCCTCTGCATTTCACGGGATATGGTTCGACTTCTTGGTACGACAAGGCTCATAATATATTTCTTGATATTTTGACGACTATGGGAATTGTGGGACTGTTGAGCTATCTTGGCATCTTTGCCATAATTTATTGGTTCTTGATCAAAAACAGGAGAAAAGCGCGGGAGAATCTGCCGGCATTTGCGCTGATCGCTTCGCTTCCCGTTGCTTATTTTGTCCAGAATATGTTCTGGTTCGATGACTTTTCAAGTTATCTGATGCTTTTCATGTTTTTCGCATTCGTGAGCAATTTTTTCAACCATGGACTTGGGTTTGAATATAGTGCCGAAAAGGGAAAGAAAGTTACGGATTTTATCCGGAGGAAATTATCTCTCAAGGCTTCTGCTGCGGGCGGCGATAGCGGGAATATCATTATCGCGGTTGCGGGAATTGTTTTAATTTTTTCCACTTATTCTGCCAATTTCAAAGCTTGGAGATTCCATGATCTGACAACCGTTGCTGTCGGGGCAATCTCGCTTAATGCAGATGATTCATTTCTGTGGTACAAGGAAGCTATGAAAAATTCGACTTACCTTGGGAGGCAGGAGCTTTATAAGCGTTTTGGAAATTACGCCAATGCGAAATATGTGCTTTCTGATCCGGGAGATCGGCGCAAGACGGAAGAATTCCAAGCCAATCTGAAGTTTGCCATATCCGAGATGGAAAATGCGGTAGCGGAAAACAAAGAAGACGTGCAATTCTATTCGCTTTTGGGTGCGCTCTATAACAAATATTACAGCAATTTCAGGGAGCCGGAATATATAGACAAAGCCGAAAAGACTTTGCAAAGGGCGGTTGAGCTCAGTCCTGAGCGCGAGACTGTGTATTATGAATATGGCCAGGCTATGGTTTTCAAAAAAGATTACAAGAAAGCAATCGAGTTATTTAAGAAGGGGGTTGACCTGAACCCTCCTGTTCCCATCTCGCATTGGTATCTTGGAATGGCTTATCTTAATGCAAAGGAATATGGTTTGGCGGATTCTGAGATCAGTGAGGCGATCAAGCTGGGGTATGGATATAAAACGATCAAAGATTTGCTCAGTATCACTCCGATCTATATCGAACTCAAGGACTATCAAAGACTTGAGAAGATATATCTGGATGTTTTGGAACTTGATCAAAATAATCCTGAAATCTATGTATCTCTGGCGTTGGTCTATAGAGAGCTTGGTGACAAAACCGGTGCGATCAAGATGGCGGAAAAGGCTATATCTTTGGACGAATCATTCAGGGTTGAAGGGGAGAAATTTATTGATGAATTGGAAGGTGGGAAGTAGAGAGTGGGTGGCGGTTAGTAGATTGTAAAGGGGGAAATCAATATATCTCCAAGTTCTCTAGAGAGGGGAACAAATTGTATATTGTAAATCGTTCCATTGCTGAGTTGTTATTGGTCAGAGGATCCGACCTCGTTGGCGAGGTGCGGACCTCTTCGTAAGGGAGTGCAGACCTCTTTGCGATAATTTCCGCCTTTACGGCGGGTTTATTTTGTGCTATAATTAAAATATCTCAGATAAAAGAAAACAAAAATAGATGATCGGAGGCTTCAAAAACACATTTGGTTTTCAAAATTGCAAGGAATATAACTTGGGACTTTGGCAGTGCCCAACTTTTTTATTTGTCGTAATGGGCATAGTCAACATGTGCGCAATGGTTGGAGTGTATATTCTTGTCAGCAACAACTATAATTCTCCGGAAATCATGGTGGGAAGCGTGAGCGGAGTGAGCATGCTGATATTCATACTTGGATCGTCGGTGATTACCGGGGTGGAGCAGATAGCAAAGGCGAATTATGCCAAGTCGGAATTCGTTTCGATCGCTTCGCACCAGCTCAAGGCGCCTCTTTCCGGCATGAGGTGGGCGACTGACGTGCTCCTCAGCAAGAAAGTTGGAGAAATAACCGGGAAGCAGGAGGAATATCTGAAGGACATTCAGGAGAATACATCGAGGATGATCAGGCTGGTGAACGATCTTTTGGATGTTTCCAGGATAGATTCAGGAAGAATGAATATGAAAACCGAGCAGGTAAGTCTATGTGAGATTATCGAGGGGGTCATAAGAGAACTGGGTTCATTCGCTCTCGCGAACAATGTCCAGATTATATTCAAGCCGATGTCAAAGGCTTGTCTGATCAATACGAATCCTGTCCGTATCAAGATGGTTATACAGAATTTTATCGACAATGCCATAAAGTATACAGGGAACAAGAGGGGTGTTGTCGAGATCATATTGAGAAACGAAGGAAAACAGATCTATTGCGCAGTAAAGGATAATGGAATAGGAATTCCGGCCGAGGAAAGAAAGCACATTTTCGACAAATTCTTCCGAGGAAGCGGAATTGCGAAGACACAGACCATCGGGACGGGTCTTGGGCTATATATCGCAAAAGCGGCCATAGAAAGTTCCGGAGGGAAGATTGGATTTGATACGAAAGACGGCAAAGGAACCACATTTTGGTTTACGTATCCGGTGTGCGCGAAATGCGAGGATATCAAAAATAGTATCAAGTAGCTAGTAGTAAGTATCATGCTTAATACTCTCTACTTAATGCTTAATACTCTCTACTTAATACTTAATATTTAATAAACATGGCAAAGAATAATAAAAAAATACTTGTAGTTGAAGATGAGGCGACACTTCAGAAAGCGCTCAATGACGTTCTTGTCGGAGAGGGGTTTGATGTTGTGAGCGCGCTTGATGGAGAAAAAGGTTTTCAATTGGCAAAGGAGGAAAAGCCCGACATAATATTGCTCGATATAATTCTTCCCAAGATGGATGGTTTTGAAGTTCTTACCAATCTGAAAGCTACGGAAGAAACAAAAGAAATACCCGTGATAATTCTGACCAATCTCAGCGATCTTGAGAACATCCAGAAAGCTCTTGATCTTGGGGCGAATACATATCTCGTGAAGGCTGATTTCCATCTTGATGATGTGCTGAAGAAAGTTAAAGCGACGTTGAAGATGTAGGGAGATAGTCTATCAAGTCAAAAGTCCATAAAGTTAAAAGTCCGTAAAGTCTATAAAGTCAAAAGTCAATCAAGTCGAAATCACTCATTCTTCTTTTTTGAGCAATTCCAGGCATATCTGTCATTGCGAGCCCTGTACTCGGGGCGCGGCAATCTCTGTGTTTATGATGTAAGAATGATCTGTATTATTTTCTTAGCCGCAGTTTTGCCGTGTTATTATTAAATGGAATAAATGAAAGTTGACGATCAACAGCTGAAAATATTTCTTATAGACACAAACCTTATTACTAAGGAAGATTTGGAAATTGCTCTGACCGAATCGAGGGATACGGGGACAAGTCTTGAGGATGTTGTTTTGAAGAAAAATCTGGTAACCGAGGAACAGCTGAACAAGCTCAAGGCTTATATCCTTGGGATACCTTATGTTGATCTGAAGAAAAGCGAAGTGGATCCGGATATCCTGAAGATCATACCCGAACAGGTCGCAAGGCAATATAATGCTGTTGCATTCGATAAACAGGGCAACCAACTGAAGGTTGCCATGACCGACCCGAATGATCTGCAATTCTTGGATTTTATAAGCAAAAAAACGAGCTATGAAATAATTCCCTGTCTGACGGACAGCGAGAGTATCAAAAAAGCGCTGAAACTTTTTCAGAAAAGCCTCAAAGCGGAATTCGGAGCCCTTGTGCAGGAAGTCGGTATCAAAGAGGGCGCGGAAGGAGAACCGCTGGTCATAAAGGCTGAGGGAGAGGCTGAAGGAGAAGGTATTGACCTGAAGAAGGCGGCGGAAGACCTTCCTGTCGTGAAGATCGTAGATACGCTTCTGAAGCATGCGATCTTGCAGGGTGCAAGCGATATTCATATAGAACCTGAGGAGAATGATCTGGTTGTGAGATATAGGATCGACGGAGTTCTCCACGACGCCATGACGCTTCCCAAGATGGCTTTTGCGGGAATTGCGGCAAGGATAAAAGTCCTTTCGAATTTGAAGATAGACGAACACCGGCTTCCTCAGGACGGAAGATTTAAAGTTGAAACGAGCGATTACAGGGTGGCGTTCCGTGTTTCCATAATCCCTGTTTTTGACGGAGAGAAAATAGTTATGAGGCTTCTTGATGAATCGAGCGACAGAGTGCTGACCCTGGAGCAGATGGGTTTCAGAAAAAGAGATTTCGAAGTGGTGAAAAGGGGGGTGGAAAAACCAAATGGAATGATCCTTGTCGTAGGTCCGACAGGATCCGGAAAAACCACGACTCTGTATACGATCCTTGGAATGTTGAACACGCCGGATGTGAACATCAGCACGCTTGAGGATCCGATCGAATATAGGATGGCAAGAGTGAATCAATCCCAGATCAACGCCAAGATAAATTTCACTTTCGCGGCAGGCCTCCGGTCGCTACTCCGCCAGGATCCGGACATTATAATGGTGGGAGAGATCCGAGACAGGGAAACCGCCGAGCTTGCAGTTCATGCGGCCCTTACAGGACATCTCGTCCTTTCAACTCTCCATACCAGCAGCGCCGCGGGAACGCTTCCCCGGCTCACGGACATGGGAGTTGAATCGTTCATGCTCGCTTCGACCGCGAATATCATAGCATCCCAAAGGCTTGTGCGAAGAGTATGCCAGGACTGCAAGGGAGAGTTCAATATAGACAATGAGACATATGAAAGCTATTCCAAGTCTTTTGATACGGACCAGATCGCAGAATTATTAAAAAAGGAAAAGATCGTCAGCGGAAGCTTCAAGAACAACAAGGATCTGTGGCTTAGTATCAAATTTCAGAAGGGCAAGGGGTGCAACAAATGCCGAAATGAGGGATATAGGGGAAGGGCCGGAATATATGAAGTTCTGGAAATAACCGAAAAAATAACCAAGCTTATCAATACGAATGCCACAAGCGACGACATTGAGAATGAATCCAGAAAAGAAGGAATGACCACAATGATGGAAGACGGGCTGATCAAGGCTGTTATGGGAGTGACGACCATTGAAGAGGTTATGAGGGTTACGACGGAATAGATAAGCTTATCAGTTTGCAGCTTCTCGGCTATTTGAAGTATGGAGAAGCTCCGAGATGGAATGTTCGGATATATTTTTTATGAGTTAAACAGCTAAAAAGCTAAGAAGCTAATCATGTCTCTATTATCCTACAAGGCGCGAACGATCAAGGGGGAGACGAAAAGCGGAAAATTGGTCGCAAAAGACAAAAACGAACTGGCAAAAATGCTTCGGGCTCAGAATCTGATCCTGGTTTCAGTTGACGAAGAAAATAAGGGAGCCGGCATGCAGATCAAAATGCCTCACTTCTTTCGGCGCGTCAAAGCAATGGACAGGATGCTTTTCACGAGGCATCTCGGGATCATGTTGAAGGCCGGACTTTCGTTTTCAAGGGCGCTGACTGTGCTTTCCGAGCAGACCGGAAATGCATATTTCAAAGAAGTGCTGGAAAAAGTGCAGGATGATGTGCAAAAAGGGAGCCAGCTCGGAGAGAGCCTTGAAAAACATCCCAAAGCTTTTGATGAGCTTTTTGTGAACATGATAAAAGTCGGGGAAACCGGAGGCAACCTCGAAGAAGTTTTGGATCTTCTCTATGTTCAGATCAAGAAGAGCAATGAATTGACCTCAAGAGTGAAGGGCGCCATGATGTATCCGGCCGTGATCATATTCGCGATGTCCGTGGTGGGAGCTCTCATGATGACATTCGTTCTTCCTTCGATACTTTCGATCTTCCGCGATATGGATGTGCCGCTCCCGCTTCCGACCAAGATATTGATATTCATAAGCGATACCATTCAGAAGCACGGAGTATTGCTTCTTATCGGAATAATCGCTTTTTTCTCAATATTAATCTCGATTATCAGGACTCCAAGAGGAAAGAAGGGATTTGATTATATATTGCTCCGTTTGCCGACGATAAAAACGATAATAATGAAAATAAACATGGCCCGTTTCTGCAGGACGCTGAGTTCCATGATCGCCAGCGGTGTTTCGATCGTAAAGGCGCTTGAGATCGTTTCCAGAATATTGGGCAACACCTATTATAGGGAGGCTGTAGGCAAAGCTTCCGCCAGCGTTCAGAAGGGCACGACATTGAGCGAATTCTTTACGCAATATCCAAAACTATTCCATCCGATGATGGTTCATATGGTTGAAGTGGGAGAGGAGACAGGTACTCTCGAAGAAACCTTGAAGCAGGTTGCGGAGTTCTATGAAGAGGATGTAGAGCAGGTTACGGAGAATATGTCGGCTATAATAGAACCGATCCTTATGCTTGTGATAGGTGCCGCGGTCGGAGTTTTCGCGGTTGCGATCATTCAGCCGATGTATGGAATAATGGGGAAGATGTAGTGGAATAGTATAAAGTATTCAGTATTAAGTATAAAGCTAAATACTAAATACCAAATTTCCAGATCAAGAGATAAAAAATTTAATTATATTTATCGCAATATTATCATGTCTTACAGTTCAGTTAAATATAACCGTGGGTTCACATTGATCGAGTTGATGATCACAATTGCGATCTTTTCGATAATTATAGGAGTTATGTTGCAACAGGGACGATCCATGAACACGACAGTGGAACTTGAGAATGCAAGCAGAAATATAGATCTCAAAATAAAAACAGCAAAATCGAGGTCTATAGGCGCACTGAACAACACCAGCTATGGCGTGCATTTTGAAGCGTCCAAGGTCGTGATCTTCGACGGATCGGGGTTGTATGTGGATGGAGCCGCATCGAACGAGGAGTTTATCTTGCCGACGGGCGTCGAGATTTACAGTATCAGCCTTGCGGGAGGCGGGACCGGATCGGATATTTTTTTTGAAAGACTTACGGGAAATACGGTTAATTTCGGAAGTGTTGTTCTGAGATCCGTCAGGGACACGACGAGGATGAAGACTATATTCATAAATTCCAACGGACAGGACAGTTTTTCTTCTTTCAATATAAGCTCGGGGCCTGCCATAGCGAATGCGAGACACACTCATTTCAATCTAAACTGGGATATAGGAAGTTCTTCGCAATTGATCTTGAAGTGGTATGACCTATCCAACAATCTGATACTGACCAAATCGATCAGTACGTCGGCATATTTCAATGCAGATAAGTCAAGATTCAACTGGGAAAGTACGATAAGCGAAAGCGGAATAGATCAGACAATAACAATAAACAGCTGGCTGGACGCAAGCAATTATACAGTGCTTGATGTCATAAGGCATAACACCGAGGCAGATAAGCTTGAAATATATTTTGATACGGAAAAAATCGCTACATATGCCAATATCGGAGGGGTGATAACCATTACACCCGGATCCAGCGTCATTTCGACAAATGAACTATGATCGGAAATAATATCATATAAATGAACAGCAATCAGCCAAATGGATATGGAATTATTGAAATATTGGTCGCTTCGACCATAGGAGTGATCTTGTTTTTGAGCGTGAACGGTTTTCTGACCCTGTCGTTGAAAATGGCGATCGATGATATGCATAAGGTGGAAGCGATGAATCTCGTAAGGGCCACGCTTGAAGAGGCGAGGGCGGCGAGAGATGAGGATCAATCTACGCCCACTGTCGATCCCAAGCTCGGCTGGAATAATATCTATGCATTGACCCGGGATACGGCATATTATTTTGCGCAAAGCGGCACGGGACCCTATACATGGGGATCTGTTTCGGGTGCTCAGACAGTCGGCAGATATACTGTCTGGTTCACGGTTTCGGATGTTACGAGAGCGAGCGATGGCGATATCGTAACCGGGGGGACGCTTGATCCCGGAACCGTAAAAATCACATCATATGTCAACTGGACATCATCTCGGGGTGCAGAGGAAATAAGTCTTTATGAATATCTTACAGACATAAAATAAACGATCATGGCCGGAATAAAGGAAAACGATCCAACACGAAAAAAAAACAGCTCGGGATTCACGCTTATCGAGATGGTTATTTATGTCGCTCTTTTCGGAATAATCATGGGGATGATATTCAACATGATATTGTTTGTCTATGGAATGAACAAAAGAATAACTTCCTATTCGAGCGTGACGGCGGACGCGCATTCGGCAATGGAGCGTATTGTATATGAAGTCACGAATTCCAAATATTTCTATCTTCCTACCAGTAATTTCACTAATTATAATTATATTGCCGGAAAAAGCGGACAGCTTTCGATCGCAACGGAAAAATATGCCACTGTGGACGACAGCATATCGTTCATGGATTTTTATGTTGAAGGCGGGACGCTTTTCTTGAATATGGACGGGTTTGATCCGGTGCCATTGACTTCGAGCAATGTCACAGTGTTCGATTTTGATCTCGATTATTTCAAAAATGGCCAGCGCGAATCGGTGAGGATCAGCCTC
This sequence comes from Candidatus Paceibacterota bacterium, assembly GCA_041661265.1. NCBI lineage: Bacteria > Bacillati > Minisyncoccota > Minisyncoccota bacterium. The sequence continues at coordinate 82,942 of JBAZUT010000004.1, forward strand.
AAGGCGCGATCAGCGTCAGAGCCTACGATCATGATAGATCTCATAAATACGGCTACTATAAGATAAAAAAATGGGTCCGATAAAAATAGAAAACGACAATAGAGGTTATATCGCGCTGATCACGGTCGCTCTCATGACGGGACTTATTTTGATCATTGTCATGGCTTTGACGAACATCGTGATCTCCAAAAGAAATATAAGCAAAAATATCGTATTTTCCGCACAATCTTTTTATTCTGCGGAATCCGGGCTGGAAGACGCTATATATAGGGAAATGACGCCCTATGATTCGCCTTCAGGTACGCTGACCCTGGACGGGGCTTCTATTGATCAGACCAGAAATTCGAGTGGTGATACGATCACGATCGAGTCTATTTCCGATTTTTCAAACAACACAAGAAAAATGACGGCAAAGCTCAAGGTTGCCGTTACGACAAATGTTAAATTTCGCTATGGCGTGCAGGTGGGTGCGGGCGGATTGTTCATGCATCAAGGTTCCACTATCACGGGTAACTTGTATTCTGATGGCTCCGTGGAAAAGGGAAGCGGAAGCGCAGCCACGATCACCGGAGATGTTTTCGTCGCCACGGGCATAGAGTTGGACGGATCAGCAGGTAATTGGACTGGACAGACAACTGACAAGAATTTTGGACTTAAACAACCTCCTAACACAGAAACCACTGATATCGCAATGCGCTATGTTCCCGAATTTCCTCCGGTGGCGATCTCAGGCGGCGGGGGATCGGGTGCCAAGGCTACTGCAATTGTCAGCGGAGGTGCGATAGCGTCGATTACTATCACCGCAGGCGGTACAGGATACACATCCCCTCCTGTGATATCGATCGGCGGCGGATCGGGAGCGGTTTTTTCCGCTCCGACCATAAGCGGAGGTGCTTTGCAAAATGATATTACAGTCAGTGCGGGCGGAAGCGGATATAGTTCAACCAGCGGAAATTTATCGCAAGTTTCTTTCTATTTGAAAAGGACGAATACCGAACCGACCGACGGAATGATATATGTCACAGAGGATAATGGCAGCGGTTCTCCCATGACATCAGCGATCTCAGGCGGCAGTACGCAACTTATAGCTGAGAATATCGGTACCAGTTATAGCTGGGTCAGTTACAGCTTTGCCACGCCGCCGCTCCTGACAGCTGGATCTACTTATTGGATCGTGATAGATGCGCCTTCTTCAAGTTCGGCTACTAAATATTATTCTGTCGGAAGGTCGGCTGCCAATTCGGATATTTCCAAATATAGCGCTCCAAATTGGACCAGTCCCTCCTGGACAACTGATACGGGCCAGGGATATGCATATAAAGCGTGGATCGGAGGGAATCCGACTCATATTGATGGCATAACTGTGGGCGGAAACGCTAAAGCCAACACGATACTTAATAGTATTATCGCGGGAGACGCTTATTATAAAACGATAGATGACGATACTACGGTCCGTGGATCCCAGTGCCTTAATGCATATTGCCATCCTGGCAGCGAGGATCCTCCTTTTGAAGCCTTGCCTGTTTCTGATGGTAATATTACCGATTGGAAAGCGGATGCTTTGGCAGGAGGAACTTTTTCCGATGCGGCTCATTGCAATCCATCTGATGGCGCTGTGATTGGTCCGGCGGTTCTGGATTGCGACCTTGTAATTTCTACGGGAAATACTGTGACTTTGGGTGGTACGATCTGGGTGAAGGGTAATATCACCTTCGATGGCAATTTGCAGCTGGATGGCGGATATGGGACGAAGAGCGGGCTTGTAATTGCCGATTCCACAGATCCTGCCAAGGGAATGATAGATGTCAGCGGTTATGTCTGCGGTTCGCAGGGATATAATGGTTCAAATTGCGGCACCTCCAATGATACATATATCATGATGCTGTCAACTCATCCGGGAACCGCCGATAATGCAATTTATGGAGGCGCTCATAGCGACGCTTCCGTATATTATGCTACCAATGGCAAGGTAACGATCAAAAATCAGGGTGATGTAAAAGAGGTGACCGGCTACATGCTGGAAATATTACAGAATGCCAACGTTAGCTATCAGACCGGACTCGCTAATGCCGATTTTACTTCCGGTCCCGGTGGAGGGTGGAGCATAAGCGGATGGAACGAAATTGAATAATGTGTTATAATAATATTGTATCTGTGAGAAGAAATATGTATCAATAGATTATCGAATTGAGCTGAGGGTAAACTATTGTTACATAATTCAAAAATCAAAAAAGTTGATTTTAGAGATTTTTAAATTTTGAATTGTAATTTTGAATTTTTAGTTTTGCATCTTTAATTTTCGCCGCAGACCAGCATTGAACCGCTGTATGCTTGATTTCGTAATGCGATGATAATTACACTAGAATAAATGATCATGTCAATCTTCAACGACAACATAGCGGCTTTTGGAATGGATCTCAGCGACAGATCCGTCAAGGTGGCCCAGCTTGGCAAAAAGAACGGGAAAGTGCATCTTTTGTCTTTCGCGCGCAAAGATATTCCCAAGGGGTGGATCGAAGATGGGGAAATAAAGAAAGAGGATGAGGTTATTGACCTCGTCAAGAAGACCATGAGGGAGGCGAAACCGAGATCTATCAGTTCAAAATACGTGGTTTATTCGATTCCCGAAACAAAAGGATTTATCAGGGTGATCAAGATTCCAAAGATAGAAGGAGATAATCTGGAGGAGGCTGTGAAATATGAAGCGGAGCAGTTATTTCCGATTGATATCAGCGAGTCGTATATCGATTGGCAGGTTCTGTCCGGAGAGGATGGTAAGGTCCTTGAGGTGCTGGTTGCCGCGGTTCCGATGAAGCTGGTGGATTCATATTCTTCGATGCTGAGAAAAGCGGGTCTGATGCCGATCACTGCAGAGATCGAGTCTATAGCTATTTCCAGAAGCTTGATAAACGACAGACAGTCGGCGAGGCCGATATTGATAATCGATCTTGGCAAGGACAGGACAAGCTTCATAATCTATAAGAATCCTACGGTACAATTCACTGCCAGTATTCCGGTATGCGGGAATGAATTCAATAAAGCCATATCTGAAACGCTGAACATGAGCGATAATGATGCGGAGGTGTTGAAAAGAAAGTGCGGCCTCAGCGCCAAAGGGGAATGCAAAGATCTGTATAGGGCGATACAGCCGTCTCTTCATGAAATGATCAAATATATAAACAAACTTTCGGATTATTACAAAGAGCATTACAAGGAAGAGTCAGATATCGCCAAAGTGATCATATGCGGCGGAGAGGCGAGGATCCTGGGCATAAGTTCTTTTTTGTCGCTCCGGATAAAAAAAGAAGTGGAAAAGGGAAATCCGTGGGTGAATATAGTCTTATCTTCGGAAAAAGAGATCCCTCCGATCTCCAGGAACGATTCGCTCATTTTTGTTACGGTGTTGGGTCTTGCAATCAGAGGCATAAGCGAATCATAAACATGATAATCGGAATATGATAAAAATAAATCTTGTATCAAAAGAGGACAAAGAAAGCCTGAAATGGGAGAAGATCAACAGGATCGCTGTTTCGTATGGCCTGAAAGTTGTTATTATCCAGGCATTTTTTGCAATTTCCTTGGCGGCTACGATGGTATATTTGAATTATGAAAGAGATATGGCGAAGAATCAGCTCACAATGATTGAATCGACAAAGGAGACTCTTGAGATCAAGGAGATGGAGGACAGTTTGAAGAAATATGAAAAAAATCTTAAAGTTGTGACAAATATTCATCAGAATCATATCAGATGGACTGATGTCATAGATGCGTTCTCTTTTCTTGTTTCAAAAGGTATAAAAATAAGCAGTATCAGGTTCAGGCCGTACGAACAAGAAGTGGCTGGAATAAGCAATAAGGCGAAAACTAAAGTGGTTGTTGACAAAGGCAGATATATTTTTGAAGTTACAGGCGAGGCTTTGAAAAGGGAAGATCTTGTCGTGTTTGAAAATCAATTGAACGAAACTAAAGTGTTTAATATTTTAGAAACAGGAGATCCGGCATATAATAAATATGTTAATTCGGAAAATATTGGTTTTAAGTTCAATTTTGAAGTTGCACGTGAAGATCTTGCTAAAATATCGGGGGAATAAATATTTTATGAACAAAAAAAAACAAAAAACATATATCAATATTGCGATCCTTATTCTTGTTGCAGGCGGTATGTTCTATTTTATGAGTCAATACCTGTTGGCTTATATCGGAAACATGAGCAATGAGGTGGTTGTTGCGAAAAAGAATACTGTGCTGATAACCGAACGGAATAAAAAGATCGATGAGGTCCGGCGCAACTATAATAACATCGAAAAAGAGATCGGTGTGATCTCGGATACTTTTGTGAAAAAGGATTATCAGAAAGTCGGAGAGATGTTCATGGAGTTGGAAGAAATAGCCCGGATGAATAATATTGTACTTATAAAAAATCCGGCGCAAAAACCTGAGGAAAAGATGGGAAACAGTATTTCAGCGGCATATTTCACTATGTCCTCGAATGGCGGATTTGACGACATGATGAGGTTCTTGCTTTATCTGGATAATTTCAGGTATTATATAGATCTGAATAATATTCAAATGTCTGGTACGGGCGAAGATCAAAACGGTATCACCCAGGTGGTAATGAACGCGGAGCTTCAGGTCTATCTTGACAGTAAATAGGAACAAATATGAAAAAAATCGAAATAAATTCGAGAACCTTGAATAAAATGGCGCTTTGGATAGTCGCAAAAAGAGGTGTTTTTTTGATCGTTTTTTTTGGCGCTCTTTTGATATATAGTTTCGATGTGATCTATAAAAATGCATATATCAAATTGGAATACATCGATTATTCGAATAGCGCGGTTATCTTTGATGGAAGGAAAGAAAGCGCTGTGATCACAAAGATCACTGATAGTTTGCGGGAAAAAGATGCCATTATAAACAAAGCTTTAGATAAAGAGTATAAAGATATTTTCGTATATGAGGTTATTCAGAAAGCGGAGAATTCCGTGCCTCTGGAAACAGAATATAGCACAGAACGCCCTGTTTCCGAGAACGCGGATGGCTCAGCCGCAGGCGTGGGCGCAGCAGAGGGGGGCAATGCGGGAAGTCCGATAGATCCCGGCATAATAGTGGATGAAACGGTCAAATAGTACGACAGTGCCATCCGATCAAATTATCATTGACTTTGAAATGATTTCCTGCTAGCATTCAAAGGAGATTATTTTTATGTCCCCGTAGTTCAATGGATAGAACGGGAGCCTTCTAAGCTCTAGATGTAGGTTCGATTCCTACCGGGGATACATAGAAAGTTAAAAATGCAAAGATCAAATATCAAAAATTTGGAATACGGTACATTTCAAATGGGAGAAACCTTGACCTGTTTATTTGCCAAGAGGCGGATTTAGCGAGATGAGGAAAACGCGTGTCCGCCCACTGGCGGAGGATTCTTTCGAAAATGGAAGCATGATGCTGAAAAAAAGCGCAAAATTTTGCGGCTTTTTTTGATTTTAGGGACTTGCGATAACGCGTTTTTTGTGGTATAATTATCACATAAGCTGCTATTCATCAAAGATGGAAGCCCAAAACAAAGAAAAAACCGCAAGGCATCAAAATAAAATAAAATTCAGTTTCGGAAACCTGAAGATCAGAAATAAGATAATTTTTGGTTTTTTTATTGTATCGATAATATCCGGACTGGCCAATTATTACAGCAATTCTTTCATAGTCAATGAGTTCAGGGCGGTGAACAATACTATGCACATGTTTCATAACATATTTGCATTGCAAAAGAAGTTGGAGATAATGGTGGAGGGATATGTTTCGTCGGAAACGAAAGAAAGCATACCGGATTCTGAATTTCAGGATATATATATGGAAATTGAGAAAGAATTCGGTGATTTTATGTCTTCCGGAGGTTCGTTTCTGAACGAAGACCTGACTGCAAGGTACACGAGTGAAAGCGCATCTTTCTTTGAAAAAGAATCGGATGTGGTAGAGGTTCATAAGCGGGAGATAGCAGCCAGAATTTCAATGATCCGGCTTCAGGCGGAAGAAAAAGAAAAAAGATATGTGATCAGGAGATACGTGGAGGATCTGGGTGACGGCGATATGTATACCGCATTTTTGTATTCCGAATACGTAAGTAAGGAAATGTTGTATCAGTATAAAGATACCGAACATGCAAAGCGATGGATCGAGGCTTTGGATAAAGTGAAAGAAGCCGCAGCTCAGAGGTTGATCGACATACCCGGATTTGATGATTATCGTGATATAGCGCTCAAGACCTCGGAAGCGGTCGTGTTGCTTGAATCGATCGCCCGGGAAGAGCAAAAAAAATTAGATGATTTCAGATTTTCCATTGAAGGCTTGAACGACATACAGGACGAGCTCTCCAAAGAGCTCACAAACCAGAACCTGTCGGAGATCAACACGATCGTACTTATGGGAGTTTTTGTATTTATTTTCATATTGGTTTTTTTCACCGTGCTATTCGGATATATACTGTCGAGTTTTGTTTCAAGGCCTATCAGGGAACTGTCCGAATTCGCATTGATGGCCGCGAAAGGTAATTTCAAGCGAAGGATAGGCGTGGATACGCACGATGAGATCGGACAAGTGGCGGAAGCATTCAATTTAATGCTCGATAAGGTTGAAGAGTCAACGCAGGTGCTCGAAGTGAAGGTTGATGCGAGAACAAAGCGGCTTGAGGAACTGTCCAGGAATCTTGAAGCTCAAATAGACAGCAAAACCAAAGAATTGAATGAAAAAATAAATGAACTGGAAAGGTTTAATGACCTAGCGGTCGGGCGGGAACTCCGTATGATCGAACTTAAAAGGGAAATGGAAATAATAAGGCAGGGAAAGGGATCGGAAAAGGAAAAAAAGAAAGGTGCGGAAGTTTCAGGCGACAAAATAATGAATTGCTGGGATTTTTGGAAATGCGGGAAAGAAGTTCGTGAAAAATGCCCGGCATATACAACGAAATCAGGAAGGGAATGCTGGCTAGTTTCGGCCGGAAAGTGTCCGCGTTCAAAAGAAAGGGGATTTGAGGATTGCAAAGATTGCGGATGGTATAAGAAAATAAATAATATCGGTTGATAAATATTAATTAATAACAAATAAATATGGGAATAAAAGCTGGAGTCGGGGTCAGTCTGAAGACTGATTCAAAACAAGCCGGGATCGAGGCGTGCAATAATGCGTTAAATGGCGCATCTGATCCGGGATTGATGATCGTTTTTTGTTCCGTGAAGCATAATCAGGAGGAAGTTGTAGCGGGAGTGCGGGAGGTTAGCGGAAAGACTCCTCTTATTGGGTGCAGCAGCGCGGGCGAGATCACGAACGAAGGCGTATATGACGGCAGTGTTGCGGTTATGGCCATAGAATCCGACCAAATGAAGGTTGTTCTTGCGTCCGGCGGAGAGGTGAAACCGGGAGCCAGGCAAGCCGGAGCCAAACTTGCGGAAAATCTGAAAAGCCAGTATTTTTTTGACAGCAAATATGTTTTATTTCTCACTGACGTTTTGACCGGGAACGGAGCCGATGTTGTAAGGGGTATGAAAGACGTTCTCGGAAAAGATTATTTCATTGTCGGAGGAGCCGCAGGAGATGATTTTCTTTTTAAGGAAACGTATCAATATCTTAATGATAAGGTCTTAAGATCTTCAGTGGTTGGGGCCGGAATATCGGGGAATACCGCGGTTGGTGTCGGTGTCAGGCATGGATGGTCGCCGATCGGCATTCCAATGAAAGTTACGAAATCAAAAGGAGCGGTACTCGAAGAATTGGATGGAAAACCGGCGCTTTCAATATATGAAGATTATTTCGGAAAAAAAGCGGAAGAGATCAAGAAAGAACCTTTGGCCAGGATGGCTATCACATATCCTTTGGGCATGGACGTTGAGGGAAATTCGGAACTTCTGATCAGGGATCCGATCACGGTGGATGAAAAGGGAGCTATAACTTGCGCCGCGGAAATACCGCAAGGGTCCGAGATCAGGCTTATGATAGGGAGCAAAGAGGATGCAATAAAAGCCGCAAAAGATGCTGCGATGCAGGCCAAAGAACAGCTGAAGGGAAAAGAGGCGAAGGCTGTTGTTATTTTTGATTGCATCGCGCGCAAGAAGCTTTTTGGAAAAGATGCTTTTGACGAGATCAAGGCTATAAAAAGCGTTTTGGGGGAAAATGTTCCGATATTGGGATTCTATACGTATGGAGAGATCGCTCCTCTCGGAGGAGATGTCTCCAGCTGCAATTCAAGTTTCCACAATGAAACTTCGGTTATTCTGGCCCTTGGAGAGTAGCGACCTTTCCGGCCCCCGGTTTTGTTTGACTAAGTTCATATATTATTATGCCCGAAAAGTATCTGCAAAAAAAACAATCGGATGAGAAGAATTATGAAAACCTGCTTATTGAAATGGATAAGACGGCTAAGCTTTTGGTCAGGCGCGATCTTGAATTGAACAGGGTCAATGCAGAGCTTGATGAAACGATCTATCAGCTCAAAGAAGATGAGAAAAAATTGAAAGAAATGAATGAGGTCTTGGAGATCAGGCTTAATGCAAGAACGAAGGAGCTGAGGGAAAACATCCTGTCTCTCGACGGCCAGGTAAAAGAAAGGACGAGGAAGCTTGAAAACTCGAAGATCGCGCTTATGAACATACTTGAAGATTTCAGGAGGCAAAAAATATTGACGGAAGACGAGCAGAAGAAGAATCTCGCGATCATCAACAATTTCCCGGATGGGCTGCTGATATTCGATAATCACAACAAGCTGTCGATCATAAACAAAAAAGCGAAGGAATATCTTGGAATTTCCCAGCTCGATTATATCTATCATGAATCATGGGACGTTGAAAATGTGCTTGAATTCAAGAGCCTTATGAAAGTGATCGGCAGCGACATAAAGATCGTTTTTAAGGAAGAACTTGATATGGGCCCTGAGCTTATTCTCGAGGTTTCGGTTCAGGAATATTCGGAGATGAGCATGAGGTATGGAAAATTCGTCATTCTTCACGACATCACAAGGGAAAAAAAGGTCCAGTCGCTGAAAAGCGAATTTGTTTCAATAGCTGCGCATCAGCTGAGGACCCCGCTTTCCGCCATAAAGTGGACGCTGACCTCGCTTCTGGATGGAGATTTCGGAGCTCTCAGCGATGATCAGAGAAAATATCTCGGAAAAACCAATTTATCCAACGAAAGGATGATAAATCTGGTTGACGACCTATTGAATCTTTCGAGGATCGAAGAGGGCAGATATATATACAAAACGTCCGTTGCTTCCATATATGACCTGCTAAATACGGTCCTGAAAGCGGTTGAACTTAAAGCGAACGAAAAAAAGATCAAATTAAGCACCAGTATCGACAAACATCTTCCTGATCTGACGATCGATGAGGAAAAGATAAAACTGGTGATGCAGAATCTGGTCGAAAATGCGATAAACTACAGCCGCCGGGAAAGTTCCGTAAAGATTGAGGTTACTGATGATATAAATAAGAACGAAGTGATATTTTCCATAAAAGACAGCGGCATAGGGATACCGGAAGACCAAAGAGAAAGGATCTTTACGAAATTCTTCAGAGCGGAAAATGCGGTAAGGGCGGAAACCGTAGGGTCGGGACTGGGGCTTTTTATTGATAAAAATATCATTGAAGCCCATAAAGGGCGAATATGGTTTGAATCGGAATTGGATAAGGGTTCGACGTTCTATTTCACCATACCTTATGCCAAAAAGGATGAGCAGTTTTTCGGTAAATTCTAGTGATGTTTTTTGGGCATTCTGAGTATAACCGAATTTGTAAGAATAAATTAAAAACTGTATAATATGAATAGTTAACAAATAAGTGCACAAATATGGCAAAGAAAATAATGCTTATAGAAGATGAAGAAATATTGTCGGGTCTTCTCAGGCGAAAACTTGAAGAAAATGGATATGAGGTTATAGTCGCATTTGACGGGGAGGAAGGCATCGAGATAATGAAAAAACAGAGGCCGGACCTGGTATTATTGGATATAGTTATGCCGAAAATGGGAGGATTTGAGGTGATGGAAGAAATGAACAAGATACCCGAGTTGAACCTAAAAGATCTCCCTGTCATAATCGTTTCGAATTCAGGCCAGCCCGTGGAGATCGGAAAGGCGCAAGAATTGGGAATAAGGGACTATCTGATAAAGACGCAATTCGATCCGCAGGAGGTTGTTGACAAGGTTAAAAAATATTGCCTGAACGAGTAATTCACTATTAAAATAAAAATATGTTTCTACCGCTAACCGGCATCGTTCATCTTGTGAATTCGGCCATGATCTATATGTGCTATTTAAAGCTTAATAAAACATATAAGGACATGCAAATCAAGGATGAGGCGCTGAAATATCTGCTGTGGTTCATATTATATGTGGATATATTTCAGATTCTTGTCGGGATTGGCCATTTGCCGATATTGTTCGGTATGACGGATATTTTTTATTATACATTCAACTTCGGGTATATCGTCGGGCATATTTTCCTTTATATGGCCGAGGCTTATATAGTTCTGGTGCCGATGTACCTATATTTTTCGAAAAGCGATTTTGAAAAATACGGCGTGAATTATTCCAGGTTTTTGCTGATATTCGGGGCCATCATAACGATCATTAATGTTATGATGCCCACAAATCCCGTATTTGATGAAAAGACGGGAGTTACTATTTTCAATGTGCCTTCTTTAGTGGCGAATCTTATTCCGATCATAACGATCATATCGGTTGGATTTTCGGGCATACTTTTTTTGGCGAAATCCGTTAAGCTTCAGGGAAGTGCAAAGGTTAAGGCGATAATCTTGGGAGTTGGGATGATCATGATCGTTATCGGGGGACCTATGCATGAGACTGCAAAGAACATATTCGAGTATTTTTTGGCCGATTTCCTGATCGTAGTCGCATTTTTCATCGTAATGCTGGGAATTTATTACGAGCAGTTCAGCTCCAAGGTGCAAAAGAAATAATGTATCCGAATATTTCCACGATTAAAATAAGGTAGCAAATATTTATGGTCATACCAATCGAAAGCATTGATAAATTAATGGCGTTCTCTGTTGATTTTATATGCGGTATCTGGCTTTATTGCGCTTATGTTAAAAAAGGAAGATCGAATGAGAATTTGAAGAGCTTGTTTATTTTCTTTGTATTGATGTCGGCATATGAACTATTCGCGGCGGCAGGGATGTTGCTTCTGACGCTTGACGTGGCGGAGGTGTCCGTGCCATTGTATAATGCTTCATATGTCATAGCGTATTTACTTTTATTTTTCGCATATGCTGAGTTAATATCCGTTGCATTAAGATTATATTTTGAAACGGCGGAATTAGTCATAAATGTCAGGAAATATTATCAGGCAATTATCGTGATATTCGGCCTTGTAATAATCATTGTAAGCGCTTTCTATCAGGCAAAGCCGTCATTCGATCAAGAAACTTTTTTGATCAGTGCGAACCATGATCCGTTTGTTTATAAAATGATGGTGGCGATGATCCTGATCTCAATGTTTCCGTCTTCGCTTCTTCTTGCGGGAAGATCATTTTTTGCAAAACAAAATACTAGGGCTTATGTGATCATGGGGGCTGGTGTGGGGCTGTCACTTGTCGGGCAGCTATTAAACAATAACCTGCGGAGTATGGTTTATGTGATGATTGCCGATGCGGCGGCAATAATAGGATTGATCATGTTATTCTATGGTGCGAATTTGACCGATGTTTTATGCAAACACCAAGTCAATTTAATTAAGAAATAAGCATATGAATGAAAAGGTCTTGATAATCAAGGACAGCGAGGGGTGTTCCGAAAGCCTGAAGACGGGACTGGAAAATGAGAATTATGACGTTATTGTGTTTGAGGATGGGGAGGGTGTTATGAAGGTGATCAGAGAATACAAACCCCAATTGATAATCCTGTTCGCGCTTTATAATAAGCTTACGGAATATTATATCATAAAGGAGAAGCGGGAAATGCTTGATGAGGAGTCCATACCTCTTATGATAGTTACGAATACGGACAGGGGATCAGAGATCGAGGGTGTTTTTCATTTCGGAGCCGTAAATTGTATTTTGAAGGGGGATTTTAATGCCAAAGAGATCGTAAATAATGTTAATGAATATTTTATGAGCCATAATACGGATAAAACTATGCCAAAAAACAATATGGAAAATAAAACCATCAAAGAGATCGGCGAAGAAGTTAAAAACAAGGGTCTCAGGGTTCTTTTGGTGGAGGATGACGAGTTTCTGCGCGATATATGCAAGAGGAAACTGGAAATCGAGGGGTTTAATGTTTCAGTCGCGGTTGATGGAGCTCAGGCCCTGAAAAAAGTTGAAGAGGAGGATCCGCAGATGATACTTCTTGATGTAATTTTGCCGGGATTGGACGGATTTGAGATATTAAAAGCCGTGAAAGCGAATCCCGCAAGGGCAAAAACTCCCGTGATAATGCTGACAAATCTTGGACAGACCAGCGAGGTTGAAAAGGGGCTGAGCCTCGGGGCGGATGAATATATTGTGAAGGCGCATTTTACGATCGGAGAGATAATCGAAAAGATTAAAACTGTCATGAAGAGAAAGAACATAAAATAATAGTTCGAATATAAAAAAAGACAGGGGTCAAAATCCCTGTTTTTTTATTATTCCTCTTGCTGCAATGATGCCCGTAGCGGATGCATTGACTATATCCCTTGATAGACCAGCTCCATCTCCTGCGGCAAAAAGATTATTTATGGATGTCTCCATGTTTGTGTCGACTATCACTTCCATCGAATAGAACTTAACCTCAGGCGCGTACAGAAGCGTTGAATCTGCGGCCACGCCGGGTATGATCTCGTTCAATATCTCGAGCCCTTCTTTTATATCGGTTACGATACGATGCGGAAGCGCCATGGAGATATCTCCGGGAGTAACGTCTTTCAGCGTATTTCTTACGTGATTGTCCTCGATCCTTTTTGCAGTGCTCCTTCTTCCTTTTTTGAGATCGCCCAGTTTCTGGATTATCGGTTTTTTACCGCCGATAGTATTTGCCAGTTTTGCGATCGAGCGCGCATATTTCAGAGTATTCTCTATTGGTTCGGTCAGTTCGACGTGGACGAGGAAGGCGAAATTCGTGTTCTCGGAGACCTGATTTGTCATCGAATGGCCGTTCGTCGCCACAAGGTCGTTGTATTCTTCCTTTACGACAAATCCTTTCTCATTCGTGCAAAAGGTCCTGACGAAGTCGTCGAATGTTTTTGTCCGAATGTGGAATTTCGGGTCGTGATTTATTTTTGTGATCGGGTCCATGGTCACGGCCTGAACTTCAACCCTGACGCCGACATCCGCAGGGGAATATTTTGCCTTAAGGGAATGCTTGTTTATGATCTCTTCGGTCCAAGATGCTCCGATCCTTCCCGGTGCAATGATGACATATTTGGACCTTATTCTGATCCTCCTTGCCCTGTTTCCCGCTGTTTTTTCTTTGATGATGACGCCTTCACAGGTCTTTTTTTTCACAATTATGTCGGCCACGCCCGTGTTGAATTTGAAGATCACGCCTCTTCTCTTCAAGTCTTCGATGAAATGTTTTATGACGACGGGCGCCTGATCCGAGCCGATATGTCTCTGTTTGATCTCTATGAATTTAGCTCCGAACGACGCGGCTTTGCGCTTCAGGTCCTCAACTTCTTTTCCTTTCGGAATGAACAGACGGTCCGGCGCGCCATATTTCACAAAGATTGTGTCGACAAGATCCACGAGGGTGTTTGCGTATATCTCGCTTCCTGTCTGCTTTGCCAGGTCTCCTCCGATATCGGGCCTCAAATTGAGAGTGCCGTCGGAGAATGTACCGCTTCCCCCCGCTCCGCTCATAATGTTGCAGATGCGGCATTTCGCGCACAGATTGCCGTTGTTTTTCATGATACACTTACGTTCATTTATGTCAGGCCCCATGTCTATGACAAGGACTCTGCATTTTTCAGCAAGCTCGTTTGCTGCAAAGATGCCTCCCGGGCCCGCACCGACTATTATTACGTCGAATTTATCTTCCATTTATATTCACCTCGATTTTTAATGAGCATAATAACCCCACAAAGAGCCATTAGCCGACCTAATTATATATTAATTAAAAAAAAGAGCAAGCATTCAGCCCGCTCCGAAACATGCTAAAAAGATCAATTGTCATTGCCTGTAGCAAGTGTGTCCTTGATCCTGTCATATCCATTAATGTCGAGGGTAACGCTGTTATTGCCAGCGCCGCTATCGCTGATATTGAACACAGAATCGTTCATGTCCACAAGAAATCCGGTTATCAGAACAAAGCTGACGATCGTGATCATAATGATCGAAAGGCTTATGAGCGCGTATATGTTATTTTTTATCTTGCTGCTGATCATGTCCGGGCGTTACTTTTTTAAAAATATCGAAGCTCCGATCGTCATCAGGTCGGGAGCGGCATCGGTGTCCTGAGAATTTCTGATCTCGATCCTGTTTATTTTCGTAAGATGTGGAAGCTTGGAAAAACCATCGGTAAACCTAGAAAAGAATTCCTTCTTTCCCGAAAAAATTACCGTGAAATTAAGTTTGTTCGTATTCGGGCTGAAAGATTCGGGGTTATTATCGAATTTGATCGTATTGCTTCCCCCAAGCTCGAGGGACAGTTTATCAATCCTGTCAATGAGATCATCCATATCGTCTATTCCCGGAAACAGACTTCTTGCTTTTGGAAGGCCATCGCTTACTATCGCATAGTCCTTTTTCAGATTAACAAAATTGCTTTCCCGTTTATCGAGAGAAATAACCATGTTGCGCCTTTGGGAGATCTGGTTGACCTCTGCGGATATTTTGTCTTTCATTACAAAAAGCGCGAGCGTGGAGGAAATGGCCGCAATAATGACGAAAGCTGAGATCTTTATGATTGGCTTGGATATCGGCATATGTTATTTTATATACATCGTAAGATTGAAATTTATGTCGCTTTTTTTCGCAATATCCGATGAAGACAGAGAAGCGTTAAAAAAATCATCAGAAGCGGCTACAGTATTCTTGAAATACTTGTATCCTTCCCTGGATGATGATATTCCGGATATGTTTATCGTTTTTGCCAGGTCGTTTATGCTGATGTTCGAAAAGGATATTCCGGTCGTTGCGAGCCTGTTTATCTTTCCGATCAGTTCGGAGTGATCAGTTTGCGACAGGGATCTGATGCTGCTGATATCGGAAATGTATCCGTTAAACTCTTTTGTGTCAGTTTCCATTTTGAGGTATTCTGCGGATATCGGGACACTGTTCTTTACATTCAGCTGATTTGTGAGGCCGGCTTCAAGCGATGTTATGAATATAAAGAATGCTATGAATATTGAAACGTAGAAGACCGATAAGGACGATATAAAGAAAAGTATTGATTTCGAAAAAGATATGGCTTTTTGGGTTTCGTACAGGCTTTCGGTCCCGACAGGGAGAAGGCTTATTATGGTGTCGTCGCTTCTGGGTATGAAAGCTCTTGCGGCGGCGCCTGCAACAGGAAGCCAGTCGCTGTTTTCAAGGGATTTGATCTTGATACTCGTTTTTTCAATGGGGATCTGGATCTTCCCTATCTTTTTGATCAGGGCGTCTGTATTGAAACCCTGGCTGACAATAAGCGCTTTTTCTATGCCGATGGATCCGTTCTTGCTTTCGAAATACAGAGAGAGTGTGACGATCTTCGCTTTAATTACAGTTTTGAGATCGTTCAGGTTTTTTATGGGTTTTCCAGCTGATGCTTCCCGCCATGTTTCAAATTGGCTGAAATAGGGCCGCTTGTTTTGATATATCGTGCTGCTTATGCCCTCGTCCGTGAGATGTATCAGGGCAATAGGGGACTCCGGCAGATCAATCACTCTTTCCAGGCTGAGGAAGTATGTTTCGAGCGCGATAAGTTCGAATGAACTCGCCTTCAACGCTTCGATATATGCATCGATCAATGTTTTTTTTGCCAAAGAAACAAGGACCTGTTTTTTGCCGTTGATCTCGCCGACAATCTCCCAGTCAAAATAGCATGAAGACAGCGGGAATGGAAAGCTGTCGGATGCGTTCGTGGTGATCGCTTCGAGAAGCTGTTCGCTGTCGAGGATCTTCGGGAATTCCAGGATCTTGCTGTATATCCTGTTGGGCGGGATCGTGACCACTGCGAAGTTTGAAAGAAGTTTTTTCGGAGCGAACGTTTTTTTCAGCTTCTCCAGCGCCACAACCAGTTTTTTCTTGTCCGTGATCTCTCCTGAGGCGATTATGCCGTCATCGAGCTCAACCTCGGATCTTCCCTTGATGGAGATATTGCCATAAGCGTCCTGCTGCAAATAAAACATCCTCAGTTTCTCGCTGCTTATATCGATCCCTACGATCTTTTCTTTTGGAACAAGGAGTTTTATCAGGTTCATCGTTTTGTTTTGTTAGAATATCTCTTTTTTGGATAGCAGCGTCAGTCTGCCGTTGCTGTCCATATCAAAAGATGCTTGAATTTTTTTTGTGTTATTATCAAAAAGTCCGGTACTGGTTATTATGATCTGATTCGGGGGGGGGGAGCTGTCAAAATCAATGGTCGCTGTGCCATTATTCAGCTGCAACGTATAGCCGGTATTATAGTTCTTGTCCCGTGCGACCTTTTCCAGCGCATCTCTTATTCCTGCTTCCGCGATATAGTAGGCGTTAAGCGCATTTTCGTTGTTCCTGATTATCTCGATCTTATTATAGCTTGCCAAGTTCATTGCCAGTCCGATCGCAAGCAGTGCGGCAGCAAGTATCAGAACAGTCGGAAGCGCGATTGCTCCCTTATCATGCAATGCGGTTTTGTTTGATATAAATTTGGTCATTTTGGTAAAACAGTTGTCTGGCTTGTTTGTCGATATACATAATCACGTCTTCCGTTATCATTATAGCTTATATTCAGCTTAATTTGAATAGAGCCGGCTATGTTTTTGAAGGTCGGATCATTCGGAGGATTTGATGCGGAAAGAGTGACTTTCGAGCTTAGAAGGTCCTGAGGCGTGCAGTCGGGGTCGGGGGTGGCGCAATCGATCTTGCACTCGCCCGATGCCAGGCAGTTCGCTCCCAAAACACCCAAAGTTCTTTTGAGCGTTCCGTTTTGCGCATCAAATCGGAGCAGTATCTCGCCTGAATTCGATACGATATCCAAAATGTCTCCATTCGGATTTATATTGACGGAATCGGCTCCTTCCTGGCCTCTTGTGCCATTAACGATATTCTGCATGGCGAATTGAAGATTTTGCTGGACCTCGGTTCTTGCCTCGCTTGATCCGGAGTTGATGGCAAAGATGGAAAAAACATTGGCAATGACCATCATGACTCCCGCCAAAAGCCCCATGTAGATGAGGAGTTCGAGGAGGGAGAATCCACCGCTATACTTATTTTTTATAGTTTTATCGGACATAATACTTATAATTTACAATTCTCAATTTCCAATTTCCAATTTCCAATTTTCAATGAATATTGATTAATTGAAAATTATTCCAGGAATGTAAAATGAAAAAATCAAAGATAAAAATTATGGTGTTTTTGTCTTCAGGCCAAAAACAGATCTGAATCAATAAAGGAACCTCTGAAAAACTCCATTTTGTCATTCCTGTGAAAGCAGGAATCCACTATTTAAGCTAAACTTTATTTTACAAAATGTTACATTCTGACTGTTTTTCAGACTTTCCTAAAGTTTGAAATCCGAGTTGTCATTTTCATTTTTTATTTAAAATTTACATTTGTTTCAGGGTGCCCAATTCACGACAACGCTGTCAACTTGCGGATTGTTCGATCCGCTTATGGCGCAGCTCGGATCCGAGCATAGGATGATCTTGTATCGGAAATATTTTTTGTTGTTGTGATCGTCATAGCACTTGATCTCCTGAGGGGCGCCGGATGCGTTCTCGTAGTATGTCGTGTCCAGACATCCCAACCCCTGATCGGGTCCGAGGTATGCCCAATTGCCGCTGTCGTCACAGGCAGGAGGATTTGTTTTTCCGTTCGGGCAATTCGATGTTGCGAGCTGGAGTCTGACGCCCCCGCCGTTCAAAAGCCCAATCCACATTATCGAATTATATGCGGCGCCTTTTGCGGATCCCGTGTCGAAGGTCGAGGATATCGAGTATCCGGTTATCGGATATGTGCCTTGTTCCGCGTGTTCGTAAGTCAGATAAAGACGGGCGCTCCAGGAGCTGACCGGTTTATCGGAAGTGAAGTGAAATGTATAATCTTTATTGTTGACGATGTCCATGTCGGATAAGGCATCATATCTTATCATGAATTTTGTCGTGCTTTGCGGACCAAGATCGATCGCATAAGACTTTTTATAGTTCACTGAAGCGCCCGAATTATAGAGACCTGCCTGAACCGTGCCGGCACCGGAGCCTTTGAAGACGCCGCCAATCTCGACAATCGCGCTTCTCAAAACGGGATTTGTTTCGGGAGCCGAGATCGAAAAATTTTTGGTGATCACTCCGTTTGCGGCAGTTTTGCTGTTTTCCTGTCCGACAAAGAATTCCGTTGTCTTGAGAAGAGTGCTTTGAACGCTGTCGTATTCATAGGTCAGGATCAGTTTTGCGGAAAATATGGAGAAATTACCCCCGGTTGCGCTTCCCGTCAGATTCAGGGTATAGGCAGCGGTTGTATTGAAAATTATGGATGTTGCATCGTAGTTTATATTGAATTCTTGTGCTTTGGTCGAAAGGTCGATCATATATGTTTTTGGATCAGAAGCTATTCCGCCCTGAAGGTCTGTTGTGATGCTCTGAGATCCTGAGGTATTATATGAAATTCCGCTAATCTCGATGTGAGCTGTCTTGATCGTGACTGCATTTTCCGGGATCGTAACACTGAATGCGGAAGAATAGGGGGTTCCTGCCGTTTGAACGGCATTATCTTGTGCGGCAAAAAAAGTCACTGTCTTGGAAACCGTAAGCGCATTCAGTTTTTTTGAATATGAAAAAAATAGCGTTGTCAGCGGCAAGATCAAAAACATCAAAATAATTTTATTGCGCTTTTTCATCTGATCGAATTAGGGGGTGTAGGAATACGTTAAGATCAATTTTGCGTTCAGGACATAAGTCGGTGTGGTTGTACCTTTCAGGAACAAGGTATAATTCTTGCTTCCGGCGGGGCCTGAGGTTGTGAGGTCCTGCATATTCTCCTGTCCGTTGCCCTGAACATTCAATGCGTCAAAAAGGATCGTGAACGGTGTGGGTCCTGAGGAAGAAGACTCGATCGTGAAATTGTCTCCTGCAGGCCCTGAGGGCTGATTTCCGCGCAGGAATCCCACGTTTATGGTCTGATCGGACGCAGAGGCTCCGGACACGCCATTCAGTTCTATCATTGCGGATCTCAGGGATACGGTGTTATTCGGGTTTTCGGGGATGGTAACAGAAAAATTAAATGATCTGGCTGTTTCCACAACAGACCCTTGCTCCTGGGCAATAAACATCTCAACGGTCTTTATGGGCATGGCGGCTCCGGTGGCGAAAGTGCAGTTTGCAGAAAAGCCTTCGTTTCCAAAAAAGTCTTTCGAACGGGCCCTTAACACATAACCCGATCCGGGCGAAAGATTTGAAAGGCTGATCATATGAATTCCGCCTGCTCTGGGATTCGGGATCGCCGGAGAAAAGTTTCCGGGAATGGACCATGTTTCGGCATCTGTACCGATCTTATATTCGACTTGAGCTGTGGCGAAATCTTCTTCTCCCGGAGGATTGGCGTCGTTCGTATTCCAATCGATCATAGCGGATGTATCGGAAATATTCGATGCCGGGCAGACTCCTGCAAGGAGAGGGGGAGTGTTGTCGAGATAGAGGTCCGTGTTTGTCGCCTGAGGCGCGGTTCCGAATTCGGTCCATGGGCCGATCTTTCCGGCTGAATTCGTCAGTCTTATATGCCAATGATAATTCCCGTCATTTGCTGCGGTTATACCGCTTACGTTCAGGAAGTCTCTGATCATTATTCCGGAATAGGGGAACGATCCCTGAACAAAGAATCCGGAGGTCCGTTCAGGACAATTCGGGAGTATGCACTGAAAGCTTATTCCTATCGGCTGCATTTCAAATTCTGGCGTGATCGTTTCCCCCGATGTCTTGTTGGAATCCATATCCAGTCTGAAATACGCCGATGATTGATTCCCGAGCCCTCCTCCTTCCGCAATGTCCAAGGTCGGGGGTTGGGCAAGATCAGTGTTGGCTGCGAACTGAAAAATGTTTGAGATTGCCGAATTTATGGTTAAGCTGCTGTAGCTTCCCGATAGGCCGCTAGAGGGATTAGTTACGACGACAGTCCATGTGCCGACTTTTATTTCTGTAAAATCAAAAGCTCCTCCGTTCAAAAGTGCGGCACTTACTCTTGTAAAGGGAGTGGAAGGTGTTAGATCGGTTTCTCCTGCCATGGTAAGTTTTATAGTAGGACTTAAGTCAAAATTATTTCCATTTATTGAAATGCCCGACAGTAGTTCAAAATCAAATCCATTTGCGGGAGAGATTCCTGTAATACTTGGTCCGTTCGGATTTACAGTAAGGCATCCCCCGCAGGTGCTTACAAATCCGTCCATGTTTGTAAGCTCGAGGTCCCATGCTCCGTCGATGGCGCTGGATAAGTCAAATGTTGCGTACACATTCTGATATGCGGTTGTAACGCCATAGGCAGCTCCGACATTGTCTCCCTGAATGGAAGTTTGACCCGTTTTCTTCAGCCGGAAAACCGGTCTCGTGTCGGTGGGCATTGTGTCAGAATCGATCCCGAAACCATTGAAATGTATGACGACACCTGTCTGTCCGCTTGTAACCGGAGATGAAGAGGAGCTGGTTATGAGCGGAGGGTCAATAGTAAAATTTCCTGCCGGATATTGATTACTGGTTTTTGCGTCTGAACGAGTTAGCTGGATTTTGCCGGTCGTGACACCAACTCCCTGCTGTCCGGGAATTCGAACTGTCAGACTAGTTTCACTCCAACCTCCGATCAGTGCGGCAGAATTATTGATTACAGTCACGCTGCCGGTGCTTGTTCCAAAATGATCGCCGGAGATTACGATATTCGAGCCGATCTGTCCGTTTGCCGGTGCGGAACTGATATTCGGGTAAATATAAAAATCCAAAGGCGTGCTGTCGGGAGCTCCTGCGCTGACTACTTGCAGGGAAACCAGTCCTCCGTATGAGGCGAGATTGGCATTAACCGCAAATGTAATGGACGAGTTTGACCAGGCGGTTACATCGGCGTCAGTCACTGTGGCATTGCCACCCACGATAAATCTCACGCATCCCGTTCCTGCGCCTCCCGCACAGTTTGCCCTGGAGCCTGCCAGCACCGTCCCAAAATTGGAGCCGGTTATGATGGCGCTATAGCCGCTTCGCGCTCCATCACCGCCGATCTCATAAGAAACGGAGGTTGCATCCATCACCGCCGCATTGATCGTAATCATGCCTGGAGAATAATCGCTGACATCAGGGTTGACGCCATCAGTGGCGATCCCATAAATATAATAATTTCCGGGAGTAATCCCTGTCGTGTCCCATGAACAAATGGCGCCGGAACCCTCAGCTTGATTCTGACAGGTTGGAATTGCTGTATATCCATTTCCGCTATTGGTATCGCTGTCATAATAGAAATTAACCGTAGCCGCGTCTTCTGCGTCGGAAAGATCATACATGATGTTGTATGGATCGCCAACAGCCACAGTGTCACTTGTGCCGTCGGGCTGGATGACAGAAAGTACGGGTGCAGTGTTAGGCTGTTTTTTTATAATAAACATTCTGCCTGCGCCGGCCTGCGTGGTACCTGTAGTGGTAATCGTTTTGGCGGTTATGGTCTGGCTCGCGCCGGATGAATTCAATCCGGTTTGCACGACCGCTCCGGCATCGGTTCCCAAATTAGTATTGGCGGTAGTTCGCACCGCCCAGGTAAGCGAATTTCCCGAAAGCACGGTCTGGCCGGTAATATTTTCAAATCTGCCACCAAACACCACGGCCATGTCTCCGTCATTAACTGTGGCTATCGCCGGCGCGGCTATCGGTCCGATATTAAGCGATGATGCCCAGTTGGAAAGAGAGGCGGTGTAGTTGACGATCGGATTTATTGTATCTGTTCCCCTGTAAGTTTGAATGAATTCAATCACGGTTTCACCGGAATTACCTGCCGTGTGATTGGTGATACTTGCCTGAAATGTTCCATCACCAGCTTGCTTCATTCGCCAGCCAACCGCAACCAGACCCCTACTTACCGTTACTGAACTGAAAACGGGAGTAAAGCCTGCAGGGAGATTTACGGTTTCATTTCCGCCTGTAGCGCGGGAATAGTGGTAGAAAACCAACAGATCGCCGTCTGAGGTGGAAGCGTTCGGAGTTATCGCGCCCGGTGCGCCTCCATTAGTATAAATTATGTTGGAGTTGCCGATATAACCGGCTGCCGCACGCGCTTCCTGAACTTTTATTCCCTCGGCCAAATTTCTGTATGAATTGAATTTATCGACCACATTCTCGTCTTTTGAAATGTGAAAAGCCTTATCGACGATATCGCGCGAAGCGAGATAGGAGTTGATAACTGAATCGATAACATAAAAAGGACCGTTGGAAAATGATATTCCCAAGATCGCTGTAAAGATCAGAAAAGATCTGAGGATTTTATTAATTATTTTCTTCATGATAATCTCTTATATAGGCGTAAGTTTTTTCTGAAACATCTTCCATTTTTTCCATGGCCATCTTTTCATTGTTGTCTCTTATCATTATGGTCAGCAAGTATGGCCTGTTTTTAAAATATATCAGTCCGGAATCCAAATAAATTTCTTTTTCCCGATCTATGCCGATTTTATGCGAAAAAATGATATCTTGGGGCAGTGCGCTTTGGATATAATCTTTAAACGGCGATTGAGACAGGAAGTTAAGCAGTTTTTGCGAATTCTCGTCGGATAAATAGGAGGAATTATACAGCGTTCTAAAAATAACCGAATATCTTTTGGCGCTAAGATTGCCGTTCGTAGAGAGAAAACCTTTCAATCCCATGTGCTCATACACATCGTCGATTTCCTCCGTTTCCAAATTCCTAACCAGGATAAAGTGTGCCGTGTTGTCAGAATCGGCAAGAGAACGTCTTACGAGTTCTTCTATGGTGAATGTCGATCCGGTAGATTCTTTGTGCAATGATCCGAATTTATCATCCCTATCCGAAGACATGAGCACCAGCTTGTTGGTCCATTTCCATTCGCCTTTTTCTATTTTTTTTGCAACGGCCATAGCCGCTGGAACTTTCAGTAAGCTTGCCGGATAGAATTCGGCGTCTTTGTTTGTTGCGATACTGGCACCTGTCGGCAAATACTCAAAATAGATCGAAACATTCAAATCTTTTTTATATTTTTCGTCTAAGTATTCGCGGAGCGGCTGTACATTGATTATCAAGTCTTGTTTATCAATTAGTTTCCTGGCGGGATCAAGAAATTCGAATTTTCCGCTCGCAGACTCTTTCGAAATATTCGTTTCATCCGGCGCATAAACGAAAAATGTCCACAAGTTTGTTATCGTCAAAATCGCCGTCAAAATCCCTAATGCGATTACAGTTATATTTTTATCATTGTTTTTCTTGTTCCCGATTTCTTTCATAAAATATATAATTAACTAAATTTCCGCATTAACCGTATGGCTGCCTTTTGGAAAGAAGATCGTCCAGATGAATTTTTTAGCTCCAGCATCATAATGCATCGATAGGCTTGTGATCTCAGGATTTTCCGGATAAGTCGAGAAGAATGTTTTTGCGACAAGCGTAGAATCCACAAATTCTCCTTTCAGTGTCTGAAGAGCTTTCACCGATTCTTTTTCTTCTCCGCCCCGCGATTCTCCGTCTTTAACGACGATCTCATAGAGCATGTTCTTCGCCTGTGAATAGAAAACGAATTTCCAGCCATTGGACTTTCCTTCGGCCGTGAACTTTTTGGAAAAAAGGGTGATCTCGGAAAGATATGAATCTTCTGACCAGGCCAGGGCATCCTGATCTGCAAGCCGCAGAGCTTCTTTCGCCGTAAGGTCGGCCTGAACTGTTTCTCGTTCGATCAATTTATTGTCATTTTTTTCAGAAGGAACATCGTTTTGCAGATTGATGGTCTTTGTTCCGGATAGGGGTCCTGGTTTCAGCGTATAGCCAAGCGCAAGACCCGTGAGGAATGCGAGGATGATCGCAAGACCTGATAAAGCTTTACCATATTTCATATTCTTTTTATTAGAAGGTTATTTAAATTTCAGCGAGCCCGCACCGGTGTCCAGTTTACCGCTGCCATTATCCAGGTCGCTATAGGAATCCCATCCATTCTCATTTGCGGGGTTATCCAATCCTGCGGTGCAAACGGACAATGCGGCGTTCCATGTTCCCGAAAGCGCCTCGCATCCGGCCTGATCGGCGGGAGCGGGGGATCCCCAGCCGTCCTGTTTCATTATCCTGTTCTTCCATCGTGTGACATATTGTTCCAGAATAGCGTCTTTCCCGTCGGCATAGGATATTACTATCTTTATTTTCTGCGTTGACGGATCTTCGGACCCGGATGATATCGAGATGTTTCCGTTGTCGCGATTGACGTTGTCGATGATTATCTTTCTCGTATAGACCTTGTTGTTAAGCGTGATATCGCAATCGGACGCGACGTCGGTGAGCAGCCAGGAGGATGCGTCATTCTTCAAGCAATAAACGAAACTTTCGCCCTTGTTGTTCTTGCTGCCGTTTCCGTCCGGAGGAAGATAAATGCTGTGCCAGGAGCTTTCGCTTATGGATTTGACAGCTTCCATGCCTTCTTGGGCGAGCATCAACGCATCAAATCTGCTTTCCGTGAACTTTCCTTCTTTCATGTTCACGAAAAAGAGGTTTGAGACCGCGATCACGATAATCGCAACCACCATTATGGCAACGAGCATTTCTATTAAAAGCTGGCCTTTTGAATTTAATTTCACTTTATTTCCTGAATTATCTCTGATTTAAGGCATGCCGACAAATCCGGAAGTTCTTATGGATATATCTATATACAAGCTGGTATCTGCGAAGTCCTCTATCCTGATAGTGCAGTCGCGCGTTGTTTCTGCATTGGGCCGCGAGAAAATGATCTCATTACATCCGCCCAAAAGCGAATCGGCATTGATCTTCAGGGTGTTCGGCAGATAATCTTCCTTGACCGTGGTTTTTGTCGTGCCGTCATCGCTGAACGTCGAGATCTTGCCGCTTGCCGCATCAAATGAAACTCCCCAATTCTTTGCTTCGTTTCCGCTTAGGGCTTTCGCCTGAGCGCTCCGGAGCAAGCTGATGATTATCCTTGAAGAAGAATCGAGGTCTGCCGATTTTTTATACCCTCCCAGCCAGAGCGAAATTCCGGAAGCAAAAACAGCAAGGATGGCGATCGATATCAGAAGCTCGATCAGGCTGAAACCATGCTCAGTATCAAGTATCAAGTATTTTGTATTTAGCATTAATATATGGAATCAAACAGTTAGTATCTAGTATCCAGTATCTGGCATCTAGTATAAATTCTAATACCATATATCACATACCATATACTATGTACCGATTCATCCCACCGTCCCGACGATCTGATATATGGGAACGATGATCGAGAACGCGATGCCTCCGACGATCAGCCCCATCACAAGGATGAGCAGAGGTTCTATCAGGGAGATGACATTCTTGAGTCCGTTATCAACTTCTTCCTCATAAAAAGCGGCAAGATCTTTCAGGACCGAATCCAGTTTTCCGGTTTTTTCTCCCACTGAAACCATGTTTATCACGAGGTAGGGGAAATCCTTCTTTCTTCTTCGCAGTGACATTCCCAGCGATGATCCCTGGCTGATCTCGGTGTTGATCTCCTTGAAGTCGTTGCGATATCGGTTGTATCCGAGGACTTCGCTTGATATGTCAATGGCCTTGAGGATGCTGACTCCGCTTGAAAGAAGGATCCCCAATGTCCGCGTGAATCTCGCCAGCACTATTTTCCTATAAAGGTCCGAAACGACGGGCGTCCTCAGCATCAGCGATGAACTGAAAAACTGGAATGAAGGCCGGTTCTTGACAAGCATGAATGTTGCAACGGATGCAATAAGCGCAATTATGATGACAAGGATATTCTTTCCCAGAAAATCGCTGACGCTCATTATGAATTTTGTGCTCCATGGAAGATTCAGGTTGTTCTGAAAAAAGACCTTGGTCAGCCGGGGGATCACAAGGACCATGAGGATCGTTATGACGCCGAGGGATGCCAGAACAAGGATCGCCGGATATATCATCGCATTTTTAACCTTCTGCCTCATCTTATAATCCTTTTCGATCTGGATCCCGAGATAATCAAGAGATCTTTCCAAGGTTCCGGACACTTCTCCGGATTCGAGGATCGCGATGAATACTTTTGAAAAGAAATTCGGATATTTTTTGAAAGTATAGGACAGCGGCTGTCCTTTTTCCAGGTTTGATTTCGCTTCAGTGAGGATCCTGATGAGGATCTTTTTTCTTGCGTCATTAAGAAGTGTGTCCAGCCCTTCCTTTAGGCTGAGGCCGGCTTTGATTATTATGGAAAGATGTTTCGTGAGCATGAGCTTGTCGACTGCAGACGGCGCCGAATGACCAAAAAGCGAAAGCCTTCCCATGGGATTCTGCTTTTCTTTTATGGAGACGACCGTCAGATTCTGACGGTTGAGATAGCCGAGGGCGATATCCTTGTTCTGAGCCTCTGTCTCCCCGTTGGTTATCTTTCCCTTGCTGTTTACCGCGGTATATATGAATGTGGACATTGAAGTAAATTCAAAAATAAAAAATCAAAATGTAAAATGACAGATCAAAATGATAAAAGTTTGCATTTAATAACTGATGACCGGGAAACAAACGCCAAACAAGTTTCAATCACCGAATGAACAAAGTACGAGCATCTGATTATTACTCGCCTGCAGGCAGACAGATATTTTGATGTTTGGATATTTTAAGCTTTGCATTTTCACTTTGATTTTTGATATTTAAATTTTACATTATCATCACTCCCTTATCACCCTCAATATCTCCGAAATGGTAGTGAGCCCTTTCTGCACTTTCTCAAGTCCGTCCTCGAACATAGGGACCATGCCTTCTTTTTCCGCGGTATCCCTGATCTCGCTTCCCTGGGCTTTTCTCAGGATCAGCTTTTTTATTTCGCTCGTGATGTTCAAGAATTCAAATATGCCGATCCTTCCGCGATACCCGCTTTTTCCGCAGATCTCGCAGCCATTCGCGCTGTATATAGTGTCGAAGGTGCCTATATTGAACTTGGAGTGCGGATTCTGAGACAGCTGGCTCTTGATGATCTCAAGCGTTTCGGCGTCGATCTTTCCGCTCGAAAGGCATTTGGTGCAGTTCTTCCTGACCAGCCTTTGCGCTATGACAAGGTTCAGCGTGGAAGCGAGAAGGAACGGTTCAGCTCCCATGTCGATCATTCGGGGGATCGCAAGAGACGCGCTGTTCGTGTGGAGGGTTGCAAGGACGAGGTGTCCCGTGAGCGAGGCCTGGATCGCCATATTAAGTGTTTCTTTATCCCTTATCTCTCCGACCATGATGATGTTCGGGTCCTGGCGGAGGAATGACCGGAGTCCGTCCGCAAAAGTGATGCCGGTCTTTTTGTTGACCTGCGTCTGGTTTATCCTGGCTATGTCGTATTCGATCGGATCTTCAATGGTGCAGATGTTGACCTCCTGTTTGTTCAATATGTGCAATATGGAATAAAGAGTGGTTGTTTTTCCGCTTCCGGTGGGGCCTGTCACGAGGATCATTCCCTGAGTTTTCATGATGTTCGCATAAAGCGATTCATGGCAGTTCTCGGATAGTCCCAGTTCGGCGAAGCTGACGGGTCCGAGGGATCCTGAAAGTATCCTGAGCACGGCTTTTTCTCCATGGAATGTCGGCATGATGGAAACTCTGACCGAAATATCCCTGTCTTGAGATCTGAATTTGAACCGGCCGTCCTGGGGCGCTCTGTGTTCATCGATCTGCAGGTTCGAAAGGATCTTGATCCTTGCGATAAGGGCGGAATGAACGATGGCGGGAAGTTCCGTGATGTCATGCAAAATGCCGTCGATCCTGAATCTCACAACGACCTTGTTCGCAAATATCTCAAAGTGGATGTCGGACGCGTTGCCATAGGCC
The DNA here is from genome assembly GCA_041661265.1 of Candidatus Paceibacterota bacterium. Classification (NCBI taxonomy): domain Bacteria; kingdom Bacillati; phylum Minisyncoccota; species Minisyncoccota bacterium. The sequence goes on from JBAZUT010000004.1 coordinate 111,057, forward strand.
GCATAGTCCAGGATCGTGTCCATGATGGAAATGATCGGGATCTCCTGGGCGATCTTTGCGGGATCATCCTGGCTCGTTTTTGCTTTTTCGATGTTGCTTTCGATTATATCATAGAATTCCTTTCCGATATCGCGCTTGTAGTTTTTCATCGCCTTTTTCAGCTTTTCTTTTCCGGCAATATATATTTTGACCGGCATGCCAGTCGTTATTTTCACATATTCTATGGTTTCAAGGTCCAGGGGATCCTGCATGGCAATCTTCAGGAATCCTTTTTCTTCCCCGAATGCGATGAGCTGTTTTTTTTGGGCCATGCTTTCGCTTATTCTGGAAAGTACCTTCGAATCGATCTTTTCTTTGGAGGGATCGGCTTCGGGAACATCAAGATATTCCGAAAGAAGTTCGGTGAGATAGTTTTCGGTCAGCATGTTGCCGCCGATGAGCACATCCGCTATCGATTCTCCGGACCGGATGGACTCTTCTTTCGCTTTTGCAAAATCGGATCCGTCGATAATTCCGGAATCCAGGATTATTTTTTCCAATGTTTTTTCGGGGAGAAGCATGGGCGAAAGTCAAAAGTTAATAGTCCAAAGTCAAAAGTCGTAAGTTTAAAACCAAAAGTCAAAAGCTTAAAGTCTAAATCAAAATCAAAATTATAGAATCATTATGATACCAGCTTCAGCTTGTCGAGGCCCAGTCTGTCGCCGAAATATAGCGAGAGGGAAAGGACGGTGATGGCCGCTATGATCATATATGGCGCGATGGGTATGAGCTCTCTTTTTTGAAGTGCGTAATAATTGAAAATTTGCTTTATGACCAGAAGCCCGAAAACGGCAAAGACATAGATGATAAAATTCGGCCAGCCGGCGATGAGCGCCGTGAGAAAACCCAGATAAACTTCCTTTTCATCCAGGAAGCGTCTGTTCGAATATTTGCAAAGCAGCATGAGATAGAAAGCCCAGGCGAGAGCTATTGCGACGTCAAGGACATAGGGGAGCCAGAAGCGATATATTGCATAGTTATAGAAATAGTCGATCGAGCGGAAAGGGGGGAGGATAAATTGGCTCAAGGGATCTTTTTCCCAGACCTGGAATTGGATCGACGTCGAAAAGCACGCGGTCATAATAAAAACAGACATCAAAAATAGGATGCCGAATTTAACAAAGCCCGCGCTGACCCTTTTGTTTTTCACATAATCGTATAGCAGCAAAAACATCCATAGGAAGGATATTGCAAGCTCGGATATTTTTAATGCAGGAAGAATTTGCACAGTGTTTTGTTTAGAATATTTTTGTGAAGAATTTGTTTTTGTTTTGCTCGGCGAGCCTAAAGCTTAGTTTTAGGATAATCCTAAAACTAAGCTTTAGGGCACAAGGCGCTGAAGATTTAATTTGCTTTAAGACCCATCGATCTAGCAGCCATTATGGATAGATCGTTTTTTAACGATCTATCGAAATGAGTGCTAACTTAGAAATCTGTTCCTCCACCCAAAATTGTCAGACTAGTTCCGGTTTCGTATAAATCCGGGTTATTGCCGCCGTCCGATACTGCCTTCGCACCGAATTCGGTGCTTTCGAGTTTGGCATCTATCTCATAAGTTAAGCTATCTCCGCAAGCATATCTATAAACAAGGTCTGAATTGGCCACGCCTGCAGCAGTAACTGTATTGACCGGGTCAACTGGAAAATTCGATATTGGAGAGCCTCCCGCTAGACTGCTTATATTAACGGGAATCCATCCATTTCCGGTCGTAAGCCCGATATTTGCTGCGGTTACCTGACCAGCGCCAGCTGTTCCTGTGAAAGTGGTTCCATCCAGTATCATATCCGAAATATCGGTGGTATCGCTTGGAACGCTGTAATATATCTTACCACTGGATTCTTCTCCTACCCAGGTTGCTCCCACTTTGCAGGAACCATTGCTTCCCATGTCCATGGCAGGGGTCGTACTATTTGTAAGATATAGTCCGATGGCTGTTTTAACTGTTGAAAGATCGGTCATCCTTTGAGTGTCCCTGCTTTTCTTCATCGTTTCTGCCGGATTTAGCACCAGGATCAGGGCCATAGCCAAGATTGATAGTATTGCAATGACTATCAAAAGTTCCAGAAGCGTAAATCCTTTTAATTGTTCTTGTTTAGTCACAATTTTTCACCCCCTTTCAAAATTAGTTATTATATGTTAGTTCATTTGATTCATCAATAAAAAGTCCGGCATTGCCAAAATCACAAACAACAAACAAAAATCATTTGTGTTTTGGACACTGTAGTTTGTTCATATATTTTCATTTGTGATTTGTTTTTTTGATATTGATTTGAAATTTGCCATTTGAGCTTTGACGTTAAGGCTTTATTCATCCTATTGTTTCATTCGTCGCAGTAACATTGAGCTTATCGCTATTCTGTCCAAACTATCCGATGTGCTTATTTACGAACTCGATTATATTATCCAGAGAATAATCCGCCTTGATGAGATATTCTTTCGCTCCGAGAGAGAGCGCTTTGTCTTTGTCGCTTTGCTGTCCAAGATTGGAAAGAATGATGACCGGAATGTTCTTTATTTTTTCATCTTGCGCCATCCTCTTCAGGAATTCAAAACCGTCGATCTTCGGAAGCATCAGGTCCAGAAGGATCAGCTTGGGCAATTCGCTCTTTGCCTGGTCCAGCCCGGAAACTCCGTCCATAGCCGTGACGACATTGAACCCTTCTTTTGTGAATTTGATGTTGTAGGCCTTGATCAAAAATTTGTCGTCTTCGACTACCAAGATCTTTTTTCCGTTTTTTGCCATGTTTTTTTGCGGTAATGTTTAATTCGTTCTATGCAATCATTTTTGCCCGGACGACCGTGGTCTTTTTCGGGGAATGGAAGGGGGTTATTTGAGGTATTCCTTGATCCTGTCAACAATATCTTCCAGCTTATATTCCGTTTTGATGAAATATGCCTCTGCACCGAGCGCGAGAGCCCTTTCCTGGTCGCTTTTCTGGCCGAGAACGGAAATGGTCAGAACCGGTATACCCTTGAGCTCATCGTCCGCTTTGATCTGTTTCAGGAACTCGAATCCATCGACTCTCGGAAGAAGCAGGTCCAGAACGATAAGGTCCGGTTTTTTTTCTTTAGCCATGACCAGCCCGTCTTCGCCGTTCGCGGAAAGGAGTACATTAAAACCCGCATTCTTTATTTTTATGGAATACGCTTTCGTGAGGTATCTGTCGTCTTCAACTATAAGTATAGTCTTTTTTTTCTTTGCCATATGTTTTTGTTGTTACAGGATGATTATAGCACAAAATAAGCGAAATTTGAACAATCTCCGGAGAACTGCGGTCAGATCAGCATTTTTTTGTCATTTTCATCGATCTCGCAGACCATATTTTCGATTGGAATCGTGAAATAGAATGTCGTGCCCTTGTTCTCAACGGATTCGAACCAGATCTTCCCGCAGACCATATTTATGATCGATTTCACTATATAGAGGCCCAAGCCAGTTCCATTCGCTTCATATCTGATGGCATTGCTTGCCCGCGCGAACTTTCTGAAGATCTTCACCTGTTCATCTTCGGGGATGCCTATGCCATTGTCTTTGATCTTAAACAGCACGAAATCTTTGTTATATCTGCTGACCTGAAGCTCGATGATCCCTTTTTGCGGAGTATATCTCGATGCGTTGAGCAGGACGCTGCTCAGGACATTCCGGAGGAGGTTCTTGTCGGTGTTTATCTCAAGGTCTTTGTCGGCGATGCAGTTATATGATATCTTCTGTTTCTTTTCCGTGAAAAAGGGCTTGATCTCTTTCAGAAGTTCGCTTATAGTCTTGCAAAGTTTTATTTTCTCGATGTTTATCGCGAGGCGCCGGCTTTCGATCCTGGATACGTTGAGCATTTGGTTCACGAAATTGATCATATTCTTGTTGCTTTCATGTATCTCGCTGACGACATCTTTCTGTTCTTTTTTGAGAGCTCCGACATCTCCGTCAAGAAGGATCTCCAGGAACCACTTCATTGCCGAAAGGGGAGTTCTCAGCTGGTGTGAAACGATCGAGATGAAATCTGTTCTCATTCTTTCCGCTTCCCTTTTGAACGTCACGTCTTTGAAAATTATGATGCATCCGATAATGACGCCTTTGTAGTTCTTGATCGGGGCGGCATTTATGTCGACAAGGACCATTTTTCCTTTTTTATTCAAAATGGCGAGATCGTCCAGCTCCACTTTTTCACCTTTCAAAAGGACCTTGTCGATAAAATCCTCCTTGGTCTTTTGGGTCTCTTCTTCAATGAACTTGATCTTTTTGCTGAATGTTTCTCCTTCGAATTCATCCACTCCAAGTCCCGTGATCTTTTCTGCGACCGGATTGAATGCGATCACTTTTTTCTCTTCGTCGATCGCAAGAACCGCGTCGCCCATGCTGTTGAGAAGCGCTTCGAGCTTGTCTTTCTCTTCCTGGACGTTGTCGCGCTCTATGTATATGCTTTTTAAAACGCTTTCAAGGTTTTTTCTTGAAAATTCCCGTTCTTCTTCTATCAGTTTCATTTCCGTTATGTCCTTGAACACAACAATCGCTCCGGTAGAATTTCCGCTTTCGATGGGTGCTATCATGATCTCGACGGGGAAGATCCGTCCTTCTCTTGTTTTGAAATAGTATTCATCGTTTAATTTCAGCGAGATGGACCTTCCGGTTTTGAAAACATGCTCGAACGGCCACTTGTCGCTGGGCACCATGTCCATGTTGTGCAATATTTCGAGGGTTTCTTTCAGATTCTTTCCCTGCAGATCTTTTGAAGCGGTTCTGGTTATAAGCGAAGCCGCGGTGTTTGCGAGGAGTATGTTGTATTTCTCGTCGATCAACAGCAGTCCTTCGCTTATGGAGGAAAGGAGAGTCTTCAGCTGCAGGCTTTCTTTTTTGAGACGGACATTTTTTTCATCTATGCTGTCGAGCATCTTGTCGAATGTGTCGGAAAGGTATCCCATTTCGTCATTTGATCTTATCCTTGCTCTGACAGACAGATCTCCTCCGAGTATCTTTTTTGAAACATCGATCAGGCTCAATATCGGCGCTGTAGTCTTTCTTGAATATATTGCAAGCATTATGCTTCCGAAAAGAAGCAGGAAGAATATGAAGAAGATGGATCCCAGTTTGAAAACATTATTGCTTTGCCGGACTCTGCTGATCATCGAATCAATATATTCTTTTGTTTTTGCATTCCGTACCCGATTCTCGAGCGACACATTATCTATTTTTTCCAGATAATATCCGTAATTGAGGTCAAGATCGATCAATGAATTTTTTTCAATAATGGACCGATCGGCAATTCCCGCATATGTTGCCACAAGCCCCGAGAACTCATCCGACTCTTCTTTTTTTGAGGCGGCTTCCAGATCTTCGATCAATGCCAGCCACTCGTCCGAATGTTCTTTGTCTTCAAATTGGAAATTAAATTCTTTTTCGCTGTAACCCACTTGCGTCAACAGCAGTTCCATATCGGCCGTTAACTTGCTGTATTCTCCGATGCGTCCTTCTCTTGTTTCCTCAAGGTCGGAAAGGGTGGCGCTGTGTGCCAAGTTCTGTTCGTAACGGGATTTTCTGTTCAAGGAGATCTTCTGTGCAAGGTCGAGATATTGATCTTTGATCTTTTTGATGCTTGAAATATAGTCATGCAAATTGGGATCGTTTTGCATAACCTCTATGGCATGGTCAAAATGTGAAGCTGAAAATGTCATTTCGGACCGGAGCGAGTCGTATTTATCGGGGCTCAACGTCGAATATGAATACGCGACCTTGGAAAAATCTTCCGAGTGAGTTATGATGTCGTCTACCGCTTTTCCGAGGGATGACATGTTTTCTATCGAACTCCCCAGTTTTTCAATATAAATGATCGCAAAGCCGGTGCTTATGCAGAGAAAAACCGCATTAGTCAGGAAGAAAAGGAAAAGTTTTGTTTTGATCTTGAGCATAATGATTAGAAATTCATGATTTTTTCAACTTCCCTGAAATCGCTATTGCTTGTTTTGATAAACCGGTCGATGTCCATGTTTTCCAGGACCAGCCTTCCCTCCTCGGAATTGTTCATGGTCAAAAGAAGGTTTTGTATTTTGGCAGCCGTTTGATCGTCTAAATCGACGCTCAGCATAAAAGTGTTGTTTGGATAAGACCCCCCTTTTTCAATCACATTGATCTTGTCCTGGATGCCGGGATCTTTTTCGATCAAAGCTAGCAGATCCAAGCTTTTCACTGCGCCGCCGTCGAAATTGCCGGAAATGACCGCATCGACTACGTTTGATGTGGTTTTGAGGAAAGAAGATGCTCTGAAAAAAATATCGGGGTCATGGCCCAATGACCTCAGGAGATATGCCGGAAAAAGATATCCGGACGTCATATTTATGTCGACATATGCGAATCTTTTGTTTCTCAGGTCCTCAATGGATTCTATCCCACTGTCTTTTTTCGCTATGACGTAGGCATCATATGTGGATATTCCGTTCTGTTCACCCCTTGCGACGGGAAAGCCAAGGTTATTCTTTATTATGCGATATCCCACGGCGCTTCCGACGAACGCGCTTTTTATCTTGTGATTTTCTATCTGTTCAATAAAAGACCCCGCATCTTTGACTGGTACGACATACCATTGGACGCCGGAGTATTTATTCAGATAGTCTGCAAAGGCTTGATATTGAGCGATGACTTTATCGTCCGAGGTCAATATTCCCATTGCGACGGTGGAGATCTCCGGTTCGACAGTCGATATCCTGTTCCGGATGAAAAACACATATAACATTGCGCAAAAAACAAGAAGCAAAGTTATGGCCGACACTATGAAAATGTTTTTTAGTTTCATTATTTTTAAATTGATTTGATATTATTATAACATAGAAATGAAAAAAAACGAAATGATACTGATATGCCTTTCGGTCAAAGACATTCTGCCTTGTGCGATATTGACGATTATGGCATATCCTGGTATCATGACGTGATGTTTACATGCCCCGAAAGCATGTTATATCTGAAATATAACGTATTTTCGGGACAGGTAAATCCGGGAAAATATTAAGCCCGAATTCTTTGTCCGATTTGAGAGGTGATATATATGGAAAGTAAAGAAGAATTGAAAGAGCTATATGCAAGACTGGCGCTCTTTTCGAATGCATGCGGCACATCGGGAAACGAGACGAGAGTAGGAGAACTTTTGTCTTCAGAACTTCTCAACTTTGCCGGCGATGTAAAAACGGACAGCATGGGGAATCTCATCGCGACAAAAGCGGGAAACGCTCCAAGGATCATGATCGCCGCCCACATGGACGAGATCGGACTTATGGTGCAGAGCATAGACGCAAGGGGATTCATAAGATTCATAAAGACAGGAGGATGGTATGATCCGGTCGTGCTGGCGCAAAGAGTTGTCCTGCACGGTTCGAAGGGAGACGTGATCGGAGTTATCGGATCCAAGCCTCCGCATGCCATGCAGGATGATGAAAAGAAAAGAGCTGTGGACGCAAGCAGCATGTTCATCGACATGGGTGCGGGCACAAAAGATGATGTGCTGAAGTGCGGTATAAACATAGGCACATCCATAACGATCGAACGCGAGCTTTCATATCTTGGCGGCAGCGAGTATTTGGTCACGGGCAAGTGCCTGGATAATCGGGTGGGCGTCATCGAGATGATCGAGGTCATGAAAAGGCTCAAAGACACGAATCTGGAAATTTCGGCCGTAGGCACCTGCCAGGAAGAGGTCGGCTGCAAAGGCGGAGGGGTCAGCGGATTCAGGGTTAACCCCGATCTTGCGATCGTACTTGATACGACTGCAGCAGGCGGAAATCCCGGCATGGGAAGCGCGATCACTCCGCTTAAAATAGGCGAAGGTCCTGCGATCGTCATTGCAGACAAAGAAGGCAGGGGATTCATTGCCCCGATGCATATGGTCGAGAGGATAAAAAAGATCGCTGAAGAGAACAAAATAAAATATCAGCTCCAGGTGTCATCTTTCGGCACCACGGACGCGTCCGAGATCCAGCTGAGCCAGAGCGGCATTTTGACGGTTGCCATAAAAAATCCCGCGAGATATATCCATTCTCCGGTGGAAGTTGCGGATCTTAGGGACATGGAAAGCGCAATAAGGCTTGTTGTCGCTCTCATAGGCGATATCGAGAAAAATGGATTATAAACACACAGACTGGAACCCCGGTCTTTTTTTAATGCAAATTATTAACTTTATGGGAAAAATAGTGTAAAATAAATATATGAATTGCGGTTATAAGATGTAAAATAATAATATACTAAATACAAAAATGAAAACAAATTTCGCCTATGAAATTAAAAAAACGGTCTCAAGAAACTTTGCCGTGTTTTTTTGTTTCGGCGTGCTTGTGCCATTGGCTTCGGCCGATACCGCATTGGCCGCTGTTGCAGTCACCAAGAGGGTGGTCAGCATTGATTCTTGCGTAGATTCGGATGGCGGCATAGCTTACTACACCAAAGGAACGGTCGATACGGCTGATGCCGGTTCCAGAGGGCACTATATCGATATTTGCTCCGACGGAAAGAACCAGCTGCATGAATGGTATTGCAAAGGTATGCAGCCTGCGGAAATCACCAAGGATTGTCCGAATGGCTGCCAGGATGGCGCGTGCCGGGACAGCGGCATCGGTCCGGAATTTTCGCTCGAGATCGGCAAAAGGATATATTCGATCGGCGATGAGGTCATGATCCGGGCCAATTTTCAGGATATCGACCAACAACACAGATCTTTTATAAAAGGGGTGGTCGTTGCTCCGGACGGATCGTTCGAAACGTCATATTTCTATAAACAGCATCTGTCCGGCGTCGAGACATCATCTGCGTTGATCAAGGGTTCGAACCTGGTCAGCGGCAGGTCCGGGAGCGCTTTCAGTTTTGACGGAAACACTTATATAGGAGATCTCCCGGGGTTCGGAAAAAAAGACGATGTGACCATTAGCATGTGGTTCAAAACCAAAGTCGGAGGAAAATTCTATGAAGCCGAATATTATAAGGACTCGGGAGACCACTTCGCGCCGAAGTTCAGCATCAGAAAAGACAACGGGACGGTGGAATATTTCGCTTTTGTAAATAATAACGGAACCAGGAACGACCTTTCCGTTTCGACTGACGGTTCATATGACTACCGGGATGATAAATGGCACCTCTTCACGGCTGTTTTCCGCGGCGGCGATTTTCCCAAGGGCGAACTTTATGTCGATGGAAAATTTATCGGAGAGGACGTTGATACACCAATGTCGAATTTCGACTGGGACGCTCCGGATATGAAGAACGTCAATCTTGGTTATGCCTGCGGATATCATTATAGGAATTGCATCGATTGGTCGGACGGTTTTGTCGGGGATATCGATCAGGTCCGGGTCTATAAAAGAGCCTTGTCTCAGTCCGAGGCAGGAGCTCTTTATTCGGATATAAACGTGAGCAAAAAAAACCTGGAAGTTCTCTGGGATTTCGAAAGGACGGAAAAAGAGATCGTGTTCGACAGCAGCGGAAATGGAAATAACGGCGTGTTCCATAACGCAAGCGAAGTCGGGGGCGAGAACGTGATATATGTGAACGCGATGCAGGAGGGGGTATATAGGATAACGGCAACTGCCGACTATCAGGGAAAGACTGGTAATTCATACGCGGAATTTACGGTCGGCATCGCCGCGATAGAAGATTGGGACGTATCGGTCAATTTCGATGTCGCCAATAAAGGATCTTTCTATCCGTTTTCTTCAGCGACCGGAGTTGTCGGAAACAAGTATTATGCGAAATTAAATGCAACAGATGATCTTTACGATGAATATATCGGAAGAGAAGCCTGCACAAGCAGTTATTGGGGAGATATTTTTGAGGCGGAGCAAGCCAGGAGAGCAAAGGGATGGTATGCGGAAAGAAAAAGGATGGATAACGGGGACTACAAGATACTTATAAGGGGCACTGCTCCGGCCGATTGCGGCTATTCGTCTCCCGGGGAATCAAAAGGAGAACTGACAGTGAATCCGTATTCCGACTGGAAAATAAAAGAAGTTGTGAAATGCAATGCGCAAGGAAGCAACAAGGGTCAGGAGGTGAAATGCGAGTCGGGCGACGGATATATTGAATTTTCGGCGGGAAGCAATTGCGGAGGATGCTGCGCGTGCGCCGACAGCGGAAGTCTGGATATAGAGGTGATCCTGGGGAAAAATGGCGGCTCGTCTCCGGTAAAACCGCAAGGATCATGCACCGATACGGACGAAGGACAGGATGTTTTCAGAAAAGGCGATGTGGTGTATATGGGAAAAACCAATTCCGATCAATGCGTATCGCAGGATACGCTGAAGGAATATTATTGCGAAAAAGATGGCAGAGGCAAGGCCGCCGATCACGTTTGCGAGAACGGATGCGAGGATGGGGCGTGTATTAAAACAGATGGTGCAAGCGATAACAATGCGAATGATGATGCCTTGGCGAAATTTAATGAGGAAATAGAGAATTCCGGCTTGAGCGGTGTGATCGTTGCTGTTTTGGGAGTGGTTCTCAGCATAATCATCATTATTGCAGTCGCGCTCAGCAAGAAAATGTAACACATAGGTCATGACTACCAGAAAAATCGTGCGAAATGCCGGCAGGGGAAGAGACGGAGCCTTGCGGCCTGAATTTAAAAGCTATATAAAAGCCCAAATACAACTTCCGAGAAATGAGTGGGATGCAGCTTTCGGGAATTATGTAGAGAAAAAAAGACGCGAAGCCGTGGAAATGCTAAGCGATGATTCGCCGGAGGTTTTTAACGACAATGCATGCAAAAAGAGATATAATATCTATCTTAAATATCTTTGCGTTACCGGAGGAGACAGATACTTTTCCGGGAAAGATGTCATTGATCTCGGATGCGGCGAAGGAGAATTCATCCTTGAGTGTCTGAAGAGGGGCAAGGTGAAAAGCGCATATGGCCTGGACCTCGAAATAAGAAAAGAGCTTTCAGATGGAAAATACGGAAAAAATTTTATCAAGGGGGATTATACAAAAAAGTTGCCGTTTTCGCGCGCGGATATAATAGTTTCGAATGGAGGAGCCAGCACGCTTTTTTTCGAGAGGGACGGGAAGCGAAAATTTGAAAAGCTGATCAGAAATTGCATCAGGATCCTGAGTGCAAATGGAGAAATAAGGATCGCCCCGATCAATTGCTGCTATAGTTCGAAAATCAGGCTGGTTGGCATCGATAAGAGCATCAAAAAATTGGCCAATGTATTGAAAAAACTTTCAGGGGAAAAGCTTATCGATCACAGTTTTGAACCGATCGATATTCAAGTAAGCGGATGGGAGTTCCGGGATGTTTTTCTTTGGCAGGCCTTGATCATCAAAAAACGGTCTTGACCGGAGGGTAAAATTGGTGTATAATTATAGTATAGAATTTGATATTTAGGATAAAGGGTGAAAGGCCCTTTGTTTTATTTATAGCCGGAAAATGCAGACAAAAACACAAACAAAAATGCAAATATGCTCAAAAAACACAATAATTAAGATCGGCGCAATCGTCTCCCTGATTGCCATCTTTAATGTCGGCGTTGTCGTCGCTTTTGCTTTTGAAAAACATGAGATCGCCCCCGAGATCATGCTGGAACTTACCAACAGGTCCAGGGAAGCAAACGGGGTACCGGAACTTAACATGAATACGCAGCTCGTTTCGGCCGCTGAGGCAAAGGCGAATGACATGTTCAAATCTCAATATTTTAACCATGAAAGCCCGAACGGGAAAACTCCATGGGAATTCATCAGATCGGCCGGATATGAATATTTATTCGCCGGAGAAAATCTGGCGATGGATTTCGTTTCTGCGGAAGGAGTTCACAAGGCTCTGATGGATAGCAGCTCGCACAGGGAAAATCTTTTGAATGCGAATTATTCCGATGTAGGTATTGCAGTAAAGAGGGGAATTTTCGATGGAGCGGAGACTGTTATAGTCGTGGAAGAATTCGGTTCGCCGCTCGCCAGGAAGAATGCCGTTGAATTCCAAAAGGCGGAAGTGCAGGTCGAGACAGACGGGCCGACATCCACGGAAACAGATAAAGTTCAGGCGCCAACGGCAGTTCGGGTTGTGCCGGAGCAGGACAGCGCCGCGATCAATGATCCTGAGAACGATGATTCCTGCAATTCGGCAGGCGTTGAACTGGAGGAAGAAAATACACCGGAAGCCGCAGGAAATATACCCATTCGTATATCAGATACGCAATATACATTTTTCAAAGATTTCTATATTTGCAGCTCCGATATCGATGATGAAATAGAGAATATCCCGGATGTATATGTCGCGGATATAAAAGGGGAACGGAGCGGAATGATGTCTGCTGAGGGGCCATTGAAATATCTCGCAGTCATCGATTCATTCGAAAAAGAGATAATGCTGATACTTCTTTCTTTTGCGGTTTCGATGAATCTTTACTATATCTCGGATGAAGATCTTCGGAATGATGACGGATGATTCCCGGTTCTGTTCATAGAAAGTGCAGCTTAATTCGTATATAAAATAAAATACCCAACTGATGCCGGGTATGTTTTTATAATGACTATTATGCAACGCTGATCTTTTTAACCGATCCCAACCCGGTGATAATGTAATTTGTCGATATTGATACAGCGATTATTATCCATCCGGATAACATGATAAATATCTTCTGGGTCGGCTCATTTCCGCTGAAATATGCAATTGGCGCAACTGCAACCGCATATGATATCAGCACTGCAACTAAGAATACCATTGGTCTTTCCATAATATTTCCTCCGATTCGTATTATAATATATTTATATAATTTGTCAGGTGTTTGGCTTTGTCTATTCTTTGCGGATGGAAGCCTGGATTCTTCGGCAAAAAATAAAAAGAGGAAAGTATCTTCGGTCTTTTGACCTATTTTTCTTCCTCTCTGGTTTCAAATTCTTTGTCTCTTGCGATTGACAGCATCTTGATTATCAAGAAGAGAGTCGTGCCTCCGCCCAATGTGGTGAATATTACGATCATGGCTTTTCCGAAGTATATATCGGAATATTCTTCATCAAATATTATCCCCCTTCCATCTTCCGTTGGCCTTGGATTGGAAAAAAACATTCCGTCTCCAGGTTTTTTCGGTACTGGCGCCAATTCGGTGGAATATAGGTCCCATCTGGCTGATATATTGTTATATGCCAGCTCGGGTTCATATCCGTACAGCTTGACGCTGTGGTCTTTGATTACGTATCTAACTTTCTCGATCTTTCCTGTCTCAACTTTATACAGGAACAGTGCGCTGCTGATCGGGCTCTCTATTGTCTCCCGTTCCGTGTCTATCCATGGAAATGGGCGGACACTTACATCATATGATGTAAGATTTTCCCATCCGGGGTTGATTTTGACAACATTTGATTCTGCCCAGCTTGGTACTGCCATTGTTTCCGGCAGGGTAGTGAACATCAGGTATGAGCCTAGGCCAATAACTGAGCTCATAAACAACAAAATAATCAATGCTACTTTTTTACTTCTTTTCTTCTCTGACATAATGTGAACCTCCCAGTTCTTGTATCGTCACTTTAATAAGTGGCTTCAATTGGCCATTAATACTCAATAACCAGTTAAAGCCACTCAAATCCATGTTATAAAAGGTCATTATTAATCACAATTATATTATAGCACAAAAACAGTAAACTGTCAATATGAGCACATATGGAATGTCTGGCAGTCGGAAACCAATATAAGTGTTTTTAAAAGTATTTGAGCGTAAATAGCCGTATTTGATATGACTATTTGTCCATCCGATAAAATTGACATGGATATCTTTATGCATGGAGGTAAATGAATGCTAAACTTGCATATTTTCGGAATGGATGAAAATACTGCCGGCGAGGTCAAAAAAACAAGGTTGGTCATCCGATCAAGCACCTTTTTTTATTTGATTGACATGGAAAATTCAATGATATAATATGAATCCAGTAAAAAGGAGGTGCGTCAATGGAAATTGCGAAATCCGGCGGGATCATGCTGTTCATAATAGACAGGATAATTGCCAGAACAAGAGAAAGAAAATGGATAAAAAAGAAATGGGTTGAAAAAAAAACACTCGAAGATCTTTTCGACGAACTTGACCGAAAAGGGGTCAGGAATATTTATACGCATGTTGATTTTGATGAACCATGGCCGACTTTTGACGGAGATCTGTCTTTGTTCGTCGAGGTCGGATGGATAGAGGTCGAATCCTTTATCGTTCAAGTGTCGTCAAAAGAGACAGGCACGGATATTGGCCTGGAAGAAAGGGTATTTATATGTCTGACTGAGAGAGGAAGAAAGGCAATTGAAGGCAGCACTCTTTATTTTCCGGAGCATCAAAAGATCATAGAAGAAGTCATAAGCGGCATTGCTTTGAATAAAAATTAGCAATGTCTTTTTTTATCGGGACGCAGGGTCCGTGAGGGATTTCCGAAGAGCGTTTTTGGCTTGGATCTTTCGGGGCTAAATCCTTTACTTTCCATATATTTCATGCTAGAATATCCTGGTAATTTATATCTTTCATAATAATGGCAGATTCAGAGGTAGTGCTTCGGTTCGACGAAGTGTCATTCGAATATCAATACAAAAAGCCCCTTTTGGACGAGGCCAGTTTCAGCGTGAGGAACGGTTCGAAAATAACATTGATGGGGCAGAACGGGGCGGGCAAGAGCACCATGTTCGGACTCATAACCGGAGCGATCAAACCAAAAAACGGGAGGATCTCAGTTTCAAATGGCGCGACTATTGCGACCTCGAAGCAGGTTATGGACAGGGGAGATCTAGCGCTTACGGTTCTGGAATACTTCAAAAAGGCCTATAGGGATGTGCCGTATAATATTCCGGTAAAGATCAAGGAAGTTCTGGAAGCGGTCAATCTTAATGTTCCTGTTGAAAAGAAAGTCAGCGACCTTTCGGGCGGTCAGCAGGCCAGGTTGCTCCTTGCTTTTGCGCTTATTCAGAATCCCGACATCCTGCTTCTTGATGAACCGACGAATAATTTGGATGAAGATGGCATTGCCCATCTCATCAATTTTCTGATGATGTATGAGAAGACTGTTATTGTCATATCACATGATGCCGATTTCTTGAACTGTTTTACCGACGGCGTTGTCTATCTTGATGTGTTCACTCATAAAACGGAGCAATATGTCGGCGATTATTATACCGTGGTGGAAGAGATCAAAAACAGGATCGAGCGCGAGAAAAAGAAGAATGCCCAGCTGGAAAAGAACATAATTGACAGGAAAGAAAAGGTCAACTTTTTTGCCCATAAGGGAGGCAAGATGAGGCGTCTTGCGAAGAAGCTCAAAGAGGAGGTTACGGAAGACGAGGAGAATATGGTTGACGTGAGGCGGGAGGATAAGACGATCAGGAGTTTTTCCATTCCAAGCCAGGATATCGCGGGAAAGATAGTCGAGATAGCGGCGGTGAAAGCCCTGAAGAATGGCGAGGAAGTCGAAAAAAAACTGGAGATGGTCCTGCGCAGGGGAACTCATATGCTTGTTTCCGGCCCCAATGGTGTTGGAAAGAGCACATTCCTCCGCTCGCTCGTGTCCGGCAATTCCCCCGAGCATAAGATCATGGAAGGAGTCCGGGTCGGATATTATAGCCAGGATTTTTCTTCGCTGGATTTCGATCAGACAGTATATGATTCTCTTTTTGGTGCCATAATCGAAAATGATGTCCAGGAAATGAGGTCCATCGCCGCGGGATTTTTGATCACGGGCGAGCTGATGGGCCACAAGATCTCCGATCTTTCTGAAGGACAAAAGGGGCTATTGAGCTTCGCGCGCCTGGTTCTGATGAAACCGGGGCTTTTGATCCTGGATGAACCGACGAATCACATCAATTTCAGGCACATTCCGGTAATAGCCAAAGCTATTGATGAATATGACGGAACGATGATCATGGTGAGTCATATGGATGAGTTCGTTCGCGAGATCAGGATCGATGAAACGCTTGATCTTGGAAAGTTGTAATAATATAAATACGTTTATATATAGAAAATAGCCGTTGTCTAGGACGGATATTTTTATACAAAAAAATAGAGCCGATCCATTTATTGAACCGACTCAATTAATTCTTTTTCGCAATTTTTCCGAACTTCAATTATCACTCCTTCGTTGTAGGGCAGCGTAGTGCCAATATCTTCGGCGTAAAACGTATGAATATTGTCATCAAATTTGATCGCTATGCTCGATGACGGCTGAAAAATATGCGTGGGGTCATTCGCATTGTCGTTTACATTGCCTATGGAATAATTTCCCCATGATCTATCTATATTTTTCAGACAAATGATTACTACGGGATAATCTTTCTCTTGAAAGTCATATACCCGAATACTTGATATATTATTTTTTGTTTTGGCCGCAGTTTTAACGGGAGCCCTTGTTTTTGCCGGCGTGATGTTTGCCTTAGTCATATTGCCGGTATTTTCATGAATGATTCCATTTATGTCTATCGATGTATTATTGTTATGGTTCGAGTCGGTGGAATTATTTCCATTTTTCTCCAAACAGCCCGAGGTTATCAACACTATTATTGCGAGTATAAAGAACATTTTTAATTTTGTCATAGATCCTCCGTGAAGCCACAAACACTGCTTCAGAACAAATGCCAAAATATCACTCATGGCATCCGATCTGAAATAGTGTTTATGTTTTGAGATAAACCGTCATTTGTTTTGATAATTTATATTTTCCAGATCTACAAGATATTTATAGGCTTGGAAAAAATAAGGAAAGGCAGTTACATTATTTGATTCCTATGATAAGGATATTCATAACTGACTTTCCCTCTGGAAACCAGATAGTGCTGCCGTCTGACTGCCAAAAGGAGCCGACTTGTTCCGATCCGTTGATCAGAGAGAACCTGAAAATCCTAAAGTCGGCGCTTTGATCCGCCGGGTCCGTCAAGTTGTTCAGCTCTTCCGCGGAGCCATTGAGAGATATCCTGATTATATCTGCGTTACGCGGCGCCGTGAAAATATAGCGTCCATTTTCCGAAACGATATTGTATATTTCATCAGATTCGGGGAAGGATTGGATAAGACTAAGTTTAACGGGTCCCGTCATGGGGATATCAGATGCATCCAGTCTGTAATTGTTGTTCGAATCAAAAAATATTTTTCCTTCGAGCGTGCTGTTCGGATAGATCGCCGATTCGCGCGACTCTCGCATCGTCTTTTCTTCATTCCGTTGCATCCTGTAGCTATCAGCCAAAAAAAATAAAGTGGCCAGAAGCATAAGGATAGCTAATATCTTTTTGGTATTTGTCATCTGTATTCCTCCAATCTTGTCGGTATTCATTTCTCAGCAGATCCCAATATGTATTTCTGACATTAGGGGATCCGGCTGTTATGTTCGTCATCCGGAAAAAATCAAATTTTTCCTTTTCGGTCCATTCTCTGTATCCATTTCTTAAGAGTATTTCGGCATATTGCATGTCGTCGAACTTTTCAGGATATTTTGCCGCATCCAGGATATATTCCGATATATCCACATATGTGTTAAATACCCCGGCGGACTCGATGGTTATGTTTATCATTTCATGCAGTTCATTCCTTTCCTTTTCTGTCCATCTGCCGTATCCGTATTTATCCAAGATCTTGTTATCTTCCAGGCTGCTGTTCAGGATCCCGAATTTTTCGGAAATGTTTATGTGGCCTCTTGCAGGGCTGTTAAACACATACTGCGTATTTTGCAGGAAGCTGGTGTTTTCATTGTTATTCTCCAGGCGATCTGTCGCTACTACGAGCATCAAGACCGTAAGTGTCAGAATCGTCAATATGACCATATATCTTCTTTTCATTATATCCTCTCCTGTTTTCTCGGCCGTTGTTCTTTCTTGAAGCCGCAAGTTTATAAAATACGCGCTTAGTTTATAAATTCACGGCTTCAAGACACTGTTTGGTTTTCTGATCTGTTTTGAATGAACGATAATCTTTGCCGCCGATAATTTTATCAGAGGCTGACTCCGGACCTATGCGATTCGGAGCTTTTCTAAATCTATATAAATATATAGACTTGGAAAAATAAAAAGAAAAAATGAGTTAAGAATATATCATTGCGGAAAGTTTCTGCTTTACAGAACCCATCAGATCTTTTTCTTCGATCATGCGTTGGATCTCATAGGCAAGGGTCCAGAGGTCCATGTTATATTCGTCATCGCCCGGTTTTTCACCTTCGAATTGATCGGGATTGGAAGAGAATACTATTCTCTCTTTTTTATCATCTATGATCAATCCGTAGAGCGTTTTTGTCTTGTCTCCCCACCATTTTGAGCGTTCAATGTAGCTTCTGACAACGATCCTTACCGTCATGCCGTCGAATGTTGTTTCCAGATCGCTCATGACCTTGCCGTCATCATCGACCTTGTCTCCAACCTGGACCCATTTGATCTTCCCGGATTCGGTCGCTATAGTAAGCAGATTTTTCAATCTATGTATACTTTTGGCCATATTCATCCTCCTTTATTGCATAACTTTCAGTCCATCCGATATTTCTTCTTCAGGGCTTTGAACCGGCTACAAATCCAGTGATAGTTTGCCGCAAGTTTATAGTCCTGAAGTCATTTTTTCTTTTGTTGCAAAGAACGGTTCGTTGTTACAATTTTGGCAGCATAACGTTATAGTATATCATATAACCATCCTAAAGTCAAGCATGATAAATATGTCAGTGATAAATATGTCAGTTGATTGCGATATGAACAAAAACAATCACTCTAGTAAGTGATTTATTGTTTACTTGATAACCTGGCGCAGAAAATCTGAACCGGATCCATAAATCCGGCATAGAAAAGTGTTATCTTGCCGGAAATCAATTCGACGGGACTTTCCTAGCTTTTTCTTTTCTCATGGAGCAGCATATCGACAGCATGCTCCATGGTGCCGGCGGGAGTGATTTCGCCCGCGTTCACAAAAAATATTTCATCAGCATTGGCGATGGTGTTGAGCCTGTGCGCTATGATAACTTTGGTCGTTTCGTGCGGAAGTTTTTTCAGGATCTCTTCGAGAAGTTTTTCGGTCACCGTGTCGATATTGGCCGTCGCTTCATCCAGGATCAGCAGTTGGGGATTGCGAAGCACGGCGCGTATAAAAGCGATCAATTGTTTCTGTCCGAGGCTCAGAGTTCCTCCGCTTAAGGCAATTTTAGTTTCCAGTCCTTTTTCGAACCGTATCAGCAGAGACTCCAAACCCGAATCCCTTATCGTCTTTTCCAGCTGCTCATTGGTGCAGTTTTTATAGATCTCATTTCCGTAGAGAATATTGTCCCTGATGGTTCCGGAGAACAGGAACGGTTCCTGCAGAATGAATCCGATCCGTTGTGCTTTTTCCCGTTCCTCATATGAGCGGATATCTTTTCCGTTCAAAAGGATCGTTCCTTTGGTCGGATCGTATAGGCGTGCCATAAGAGAGGCTGTGGTTGTTTTCCCTCCGCCGGTCGGACCGACCAATGCATATGTTTTTCCTGAAACCAATTTGAAATTGATATTGTGCAGAACTTCCTTGCCGTCGGGATATCCGAAATGGACATTTTTAAATTCGATCAGCGGCGCCGTTGCTGAAGCTATTTCAGGGGAAGGAACAATATTCAGATTCGACTTAAGCGTTAAGATCGCATGGATCCTGTCCCATCCGGCCAGAGCGATCTGAAAATTAGACCAGATCGCGGCCATTTGCCGGAGCGGATCATATAGTTTTCCGATATATGTCAAAAAACTGATCAAAAATCCCAAAGTAAATTCTCCCGCAGAGATCAGATAAAGTCCGTAGGCGATGACAATAAGCTGAGCCAGATTCGAAGCAAGTCCGTATGCCGGCGTAAGCGTATTATTTGCGATCCCGGCGCGGATTGAGCTGGCGTAATTGGCGTTGTTGGCTTCGTTGAATTTTTTTCGGAAATAATCCCGGCGATTGAATGCGATGATCACCTTGAAGTTGTCGATGCTCTCCGAGATCTCCGCGCTCAATCCTCCGACATTTTTTAGGCTGGCTGCATTTTTCCGCTTGATCCAGGGAGAGATCAGGCGGGTAAAGACCAAAAGCAGCAACATCGGCAATAGAGCTGCGGCACCGAGCCGAAAATTCAGGAATAATATAAAAATACCGGCGCCGATGATCATAATCGTGTTTACCACGAATTGGATCAGGCTTTGCGAGAAAAATTGATTCAGCTTGTCAGTGTCGCTGTTGATGCGGGAGATCAGGTCGCCAGTTTTGTTCTGATTAAAGAATGCCACCGGTAGGGATTGTATTTTGTTGAAGACCGCATTACGCAGATTGAACAACAGATGCTGTCCGACCGCGCCCATTAGCATAGTCTGGAAATAACCTGCGATCACGGCTATGACATACATCGCTAGCAAAATAGCGGAAAATACGAGAACGCCGTTGTACTGTCCGGTCAAAATATATTTATCTACAGTGTAGCCGATCAGAATGGGCGCCAGGAGATTCAATCCGGAATTGATCAGCACTGCAATTGTGGCGAGCATGATATTTCTTTTTTCGTCTTTCAGCAGGGGCAGAAGCTTTCCGATCGATCTTTTCACGCTAAGCTTTTCTTCCTGGCCGGATGGTTTGTTTAGGGCGTAATTGGTCATGATATTGAGCGGAAATGTTTATATATAAAGATATCGAAATCTATTCATATTGATTCGTGCTTTTCTGGGAATTATAAATTTGAACATATTCGGGGCAAGTTTTCAGGAGTTCGTCGTGAAGACCTGCGGCAATGATCTCTCCTTCCATAAGAAGTATTATCTGATCGTACTTTTCGACAGAACTTATTTTTTGCGTAACTGAGACCAGGGTGATGTCGGGATAGTTCCTGATGATATTATCCAATATCTTCTGTTCGGTTTTGTTGTCGACGCGGGCCGTGAAATCGTCCAAAAGCAGAACTTTCGGATTGAGCGCAAGCGCGCGGGCGAGCATAATGCGCTGTTTCTGCCCGCCTGAAAGGCTTGACCCGCGTTCCGACACGATCGTATCCAGCCCCTCGGGCAATGATGAGATAAAATCTTTCATTTCTGCGGTCCCGATCGCTTTCTCCAGGTCGGCGTCTTGCACTGTGTCGCTGAATGCGATATTTTCCCGCAAGGTCAGATTGAAAATAATGCTATCCTGGAAAACAAGTCCAACTTGCCGATGCAACAACTGTTCATCGTAACTGTTTATGGGGTGGCCGTCATATTCCACCGAGCCGGAATTAGGCTCGACAAGGCCGATGAGAAGATAGAGAAGCTGGGTTTTTCCGGCCGCTGTCGGTCCGATAATGGCAGTTCGGCTGTGAGCCTTGACCTTGAATGATATATTTTTCAACACCGGTTTTTCGTCATAGGCAAGCGTGATATCTTTAAATTCGATGTCTCCCGCAAGTTCTTTTTTCAGCAATCCATGCCGGCCATCCTCTTTTGCCTCCAGGACTTCATAAATGCGTTCATAAGATGCCGCCGCCTGTGCGATAACGCTGCTCATCACGCCGATGATCAGGACCGGGAAAATGAGAAGGCCGACATAACTGTTGAAGGCCGTGAAATCACCAAGCGAAATTGCGCCATCGATCACAAAACGGCCGCCGAGGGCCAGGATTACCAATATTGCCAGGTTAGCAATGAAGCCGATGGTCGGGACCATGCTCGCAAAGATCTTCAGGATCTGCAGGCCGATGTTTTTTGCCTCAGAATTGGCAGAAAAGAATTTTTCATATTCCGGTTTATGAGAATCAAGCACCCGGATCAGAGCGGCTCCCAGAATACTTTCATTGATAATTTTATTGAGCCAGTCGATGACCTCGCGGCTTTTGGTGGTGAGAGCTTTGACTTTGCTGAATACGAGATAAAAAAGAATGCCTATGACGGGTACGATCGTCAGAACCGCGAGAGCAAGCTCCCAGTCGATAGTGAAAAGCAGAATGGCGGCGCCTACTACGATAATGATCGAAGAAACGAGCGCGGCGATCGCCAGGGCAATAAAGGTTTTGATCGCATCTACGTCAGATGTAAGATTGGTCAGGAGTTTGGCCGGCGTAACTTTTTCAACAAAGGCATATTTCTGGCGGGATATCTTGTCCGAAAGTCTTTCTCTGAGGTCGCGCGCCACGCGTTCCGATGTATAGGTCTGTACGATGCTTTGTGCATAGGTCAGAATGAATATGATCACTACCATGGTCCCATACTCGGCGATTAATGTATTTAAAATAAACGCATGGTCCGTGTATGCGTCTATGCTCCGGGACATGATCTTGGGCAGCATCAAACCCAGTGCGCTGCTTGCAACAGCCAAAAGAACCAAGCCGCCGATCGACCACTTATATGGACGAAGCAATCCGAACATGCTTGGTTTTCTTCTTCTTATTTTTTGCTGTTTGCCGGTTTCCATCTGCCAATTATAGCTTTATTCAGGGGAAACATCAACCGGGAAATTATTTCCGTGCCGGCGTATCGTGGTATCGTTCCGGCTTAGCACAGGACAATGTTGACATTATATGAGAATTTGGTAGCTTTAGCATAAAGGAGGATTAATATGTCGGGAATGAATAACAAGGCAGACAGTTTAACTGTCGGAGAATGGATGGTTAATCTGCAGATGTATTCTTGGGAAATGGAAAAAGGCGGGACCTATGCAGTTGCGGCATTTAATGACCTATTGGATATGCTGAAAGGATTCGACCTGGTAAAGGCTCATGAAAAAATGTGCGACGATGGAAATTTGTTCGGAGTTGTTTGTTTTCTCAGGGACTTTTCAAGAAATCTCGCAGGCAGTTTTGGAGAGGGCAGTACGGGATTTCCCATTGAAAATGGCACCGAGATCTATTATGAGATCCTGAAAGAAATGGGAATATATGTAAAAATGTCTCTTTTCCGGGAAGGGGGCAGCGAATTAAAAGCAACAATAGAAGATATCTATGTGAATTATGCGCGCTTGTTGAAAGTCACCCAGGAAGCAATGGTGCAGGGGTTGCCGGAAGACAAATTTGCCACAATGTGATCGTAAGAAATAAAACAGCATAAACAATAGCTGTTTTTTTTATGATATGATCCGCAAAAAGATAACTTCAGCAGATGTTTGTCTGCCATATCCTTGACATACGGAGATTGATATATTAACATATGGCATAGTGGATAGTGTAAAATTCTTTTTTTTCGTACTGTCTCCTAGGATGCAAACTAGGCGCTATCCATTATATGATTATGATCGTTTGCAAACATGCAAACAGGAGAGAAGGGCAATGCATCTTCTCTTTTTTCTTGGAAGGATGCGGGAAATGAATTTGTCGGTTTGGCTATTTGTATAAAAAAACAAGGATGGTTCAAGTTTAAACCACCCGGGGAGAAATATCAGAATGCACTGACAACCGATTTATTATAACGCTAACCGATGTCTTTTCAATAAACTTTGAATCCCAGTTTTTCAAGTTCATCAATATCCAAGAATCCCAATTCACGCAATTTATGAAGCATCCTGTTCGCTTTTTTTTCATCATGCGTATTGAAATCCATCTTAAAATCATCGGTTCCTGACACCATCACGCGATAAATAGGGTATAGCGTTTTATTATATGCATTGATATTGCCTAAATATAGCAGCTCAACCTGATTCTCGTGTCCATTTCCATTGAAATTGCCATACCACCAATCATGCGTCAATTTGATGAATTTACTCTTTTCCATATTGCCTCCGTTGCTTCGTCTTTTTGATCATTTCAAAGACAGGGCAGTTTATCAGATATTTATTATTTTGTCAATCACGGGATGTTTGAATGCCTGATATATTAGAATAACCGCCCTTATAGGCGATTAATTTTCTGAACGGGGCCTAGTGGAGAACATTAAAACTGAGTTTGTGAATTATGCTTTGAAAGATGGTGCTTACATATTGGATCTGAGGCAGGGGATCCGGTCTTATGTCTTATCCCGATGTAATTCACTATGAACTTAAAATGAACCCAACTCCGCTGCCTGCCGGCCCGTTTTGCCGAGGGTTGACAGCGAGGCAAGCCCGCCTACGCCGTGGCAGTAGCGAGGCAAGCAGGCAGATTCCGGCACCATAATAAAAAAAGAGGCATGAACCACATAGATTTATTCTCTATAGCCGAGTGCCTTCTTTAACGCTGATACTATTTCGATAAGATCTATTGCTGAGGCATTTTGCCTGCAAGAAATTCCTTATAGCCGATTTCTTTTCCTGCCGGACCAACACCGGAAAATATGAATTTACCCCGGGAAAGCCGAACTGTATGGATATCTTTCCTATTTTTGCGTTCTGTGAAAGGTATGTATTCAATAACGATCTTCCCGCTTCCCTTACACTCAAGACAAACGACGCCCACTCCTTTCGGTTCGGCAAAACCGCAATATATGCCGCTTCCGCCACATGCACCGCACTGCGCTTCAATTCTTGATTTCTCTGCCATGTCTAAATATTCCTCCTTGCTCCATCTTTATCTTATTACTTCTAAAAGTCAATAGCTGATACTCAAGAAACAAAATCATGGTATTAGCTTTTTTATCGGGTGTAAAAAATAACTGCTTGGACAAGCGATTATTTCGAATGGTCCGCTTAAGGGATGCGTTCAGGATTTTGGATAGGAAAAAATAAAATGAGACGAGGGATAGCAATCGGATCTATTTAGATGAGGGAAGGTGGCTTATTGACATAAATAACATAAAGTGCTATAGTATAAAGCTATATTAATATTATAGCCAATCGAATGTTTCTATGAGGATCTGAAAAGATTTCGGAGGTATATGACATGGATAAACAAAGCAAGATAATTGAAATAAAAACGAAACTAAAAAAGGTTGATGAGGCGTCTTCAAGTCCATACTGCTTTCAGGATAATAAGTATGATCTGTATCAGCTTGATGATGGGCAAAAGGTTTCTGTCCAAAAAAGTCGATCGATATTTTATGGAAGAGGAAATGCCTTCAGAGAATACAGGAGCGATATTGATTACTCCGACGAGGCGAAAGAGGTGACTGTAAAAATCAGAATAAAAAGGCATCAGTTACCGAAATGGATACCCGAAGCCGTAAGAAATCTTCTTGAAGAAATTACGGAAGAAATATCCTTGGTTCCATATTGGCAGTGCGATTGTATGGGTATTATGCTTACGACGAATATTGTGTACACAAAGGAACACTTGGAAGAAGCCATAAGCGCTAAAAAGAAATTCATTGAAAATAATATAAAGCGTGTCAGGAGCGGTGAGGCCGTGTTTGTGGGATATTCACAAAAATTGTTTGGCGATGATGGTTTGGATTTTTTCTGCAATCATAAGGCAAGCCCCTGTATGTGCGATTATGGTACGAGAATGTATCTGACGTCTGAAGGAGATATAATAGACGGCCCATTGTGTTACGATGACCGTATGGACAAAGATACATTGAATAGAACAAAAAAATGGAATGAAAAGTTAAAAGCCTGAGAAACATAGGTAGATCAAAGATCTATCTTTTTTAATATTAAAAATAACCGCTTCGACAAGCGGTTATTTTAAGATGGGTGGCCTAGTGGAGGGCATTAGAACTGAGATTGGATATATAGGCTTAAATGGCGGGATTTATATTCCGGAATTGGGATCATAGCTTTTACCCCCAGTGCTACTCACTATATTATTTTAATCCAAATCTCATTAAACAATCATCATAATAACTGTTAATAAATTTTTCATATTCGTCACCAATTAAAGAATCTGCTCTTCTATCAAAACGAGCCTCAGCGGAACATTTTTCTTTTATTTTAGTCGGTCTGTATTCATACCAATAGAACAAACCAAGAACTGTCAATAAGATAACGAGCTTAAACCAGTTTTCTTTAATGAAGTTGTTCATAATTATTTAATAAATTGCTTATTTGCAAGTTGTAAACCATGGATAGATATCCCGCTTTAAATTTGTGTCATCGCCCAGAAAGGTATGAATTCGAAAGGGCAATGATTTGCTTGGTTCAATCCAGTCTTCAATTGAATCATAGCCACCCGCCACCAGAACATCCTCATCGTTATAAACTTTTGCAATCACAGCTTTCAAAAAATGTTTATCCGCTGAATTGTTTTTTATAGATCCTATATAATAATTGCCGTCTTTGGTTATGTTTCTTATTTCAAAATTACATAGTACGGGAGGTTTTTGAATCACTGTCTTCATTTTTGATAAGCTTTTTTCTTCGCAACTTCCAGTAAATTTATCACATTTGACAATCATCGCATCTCTTTGTATAAAGTAATATCTGTTACTTAAAACAAAAATGAAGGCAATTACTGACAAAACAATAATAATTGTAGTCCTAAACCAGTTTTCTTTTATGAATCTTTTCATAATTATTTTTTATTAGATGATTTTTTCTTGCCTATAAGATATCCAGTCCCACCAATTAAGGCAAGAAGAATTAAGGCTCCAAGTGATGAGTCTATGTTATTCGTGCCTTCAACTATATTGGGCATATTTTCTTCTTTCCTCTTTTCTTCTTCTAATGCCTTTGAATAATTAGTAAATCTCATCGGTTCGATTTTGGATGTTTCTGCCGAGTTTGATCCCGTAACATTAGTGTTCGCTATAGACCCTGTATTATCTAGTGGCGTTTTATATTCTGGAGCGGATTTCGTATATCCGGTGCCACCTTCCCCATAAACACTCTTGATCGGTTCTTCTGGTTGAGGAGCAACAGTTTTTGCTTTATGACAATGGTATTCACCACTACTCAAACCCCACGAAGAACAATTGGTCCTGCAGGTGTGACAACCGGAAGAATCCGTTCTGCCAGGGTGCGCTTGAACACTAGTATATGCGGTAGCAAGTCCAAAAAACATCAGAATAAGGAAATAAATTTTTGCTGTCAATGAAAAAAATTTCATAATTTTAGTTAGAAGTTATTCTCCGCAATTTTTGGCTTTTCTCCATCCGGCATTAATGGCTTCATTTTCTGAGCAAAACCATCTTTCTCCCTTGCTCTCGTCAATAGTAGTTTTAGCATAAGAAAGACAATTTGATAGATGGTATATTTTATCTCCTGAAATATTGCCCTTTATATTACACTTTTGTGAGTTTATATTTGAGTAATAAATGTAGCCTAAAACAACGATTGCTAATAAAATTGTAATTGGAAGAATTAATTTATTTTTGTCCATAATTTATCTATATTTTTTTAAAGATTTGAAGGGGCTTGCATATCCCTTTTTGCCTGTAAAAGGATTGAAATTTCCTTTTGTTGAATAGTTGTCAAACTTGGTTTTGTTTGGGCTGGTTTTATAGTGAGGCTGAACATATCTTCCTATGCTGGGTTTATAATATGGTTTAACTCTTATTACATTTGCTTCCGCAAAACTAAAAATGCTCAAGGCCATTATTAGCGAAACTAGAATTACTGATAATGCTTTTTTCATCTCTTTATATTAATTTGTTAATAAACTTTATATTATTCTAAGATCGCGCCTGTGATATATGACTCTCTGTCAAAGCTGTTTATTTCGTAAATTGAATCTGAATCATAACCATATTTGCTTAAAACACTTGTATCTTTCAGCAATCGTTTTTGTCCAGAATCTCCTTGCGGATACAATCTATAGATATTATTATCGCCAACAGCTCGGACCAATTCAGAAGTTGTGAAAGAATTAAGAGATGCTTGGCTTACAACCATCAAATTATCCCATTTTAGATGCCCATAGTTATTGAAAACAGATGGACTTAAAACAAGTCGTTTGAATTTTTTCGATCCTATGTATTTGACAATATAAACATCAATGCCATTCTCTGCGCGAATAATTGCGCCTTCGGAAATAGCTGGTGCAATATCTTCGACGCTTGGAAGATTATATGGAATATAAATATCTTCTTCTGGCTCTAAGCTATAACTAGAACTTACATTTTTAACGCTTGTAATATCACAAGTTTCATTATCGTCGTAAAGTACAATTTTATCAAACATATCAACATCAAAATCAGTTCCCAAGTTGATTACAATTTTATTATTCTTATATCGGCTGATTGATGAGCTTAGACATCCAATGCCATATGAAATCAGATAATTTTGATAATCATAATCGCTTTTAACAATCGCTTTTTTGCTAGTTGTATCTATTTCTTTTAAAAGAAAATAAACATTATTCTGCTTTTCAACACACTCGTTGTCATTGTTCAATGTATAACCATTATCACATTCGCATTTATCTATCAACGAATTATAAGAAGAATGCAGTCCATATTTAGAAAAGCACGATTTACATTCAAGCCCGTCACCAATCTTTTTTAGTGTTAATTCATAACCAGTGTCACATTCACATTTATCGGTTAAAGAATTATATTTGGAACTATAGCCATATTTATCATGGCAAAATTGATTTCCCGAAACACATTGATTTTCGCCCAAAGAATCAATTCCCCATACATAGCCAGACGAACATTTGCAAGAATTATTCAAATAATCGTATGCTGAACCATATCCATATATAGAAGAACAAGAAGTGCAAGTTTTGTCTCCAAAAATACTTTCATCAATCACGTAGCCGTTGCTACACTCACATTGATTGAGATAAGAATTGTAGCTCGAATTAAAGCCAAGATTTTCTCTGCAAATATCATCTTTGCTTTTTTCTTTTATACAACTCATATTTCCAAACGTATCATATCCCCACTCATAGCCATAATTGCATTCGCATTTATCAGATAAGCTATTGTATGTTGAATTATAGCCATATTTATTATAACAATAGGTTAAACCAGAAACGCAATATGGACTTCCCAATAAACTATCCATAACATACCCACTCATACACTTACAATATCTCGAACCATCAGAATATGCGGCATAACCATATTGAGAACAATCACCGTATGCTTTTGTTTCTTCATTAAAAAAATTAATAAATAAAGCAACAAAAAATATGCAAAAAACG
This sequence comes from Candidatus Paceibacterota bacterium, assembly GCA_041661265.1. Taxonomy (NCBI): domain Bacteria; kingdom Bacillati; phylum Minisyncoccota; species Minisyncoccota bacterium. The sequence goes on from JBAZUT010000004.1 coordinate 139,936, forward strand.
ATGTTTATTTTAAACCGATTTCCTTTGATGAAGTTCTTCATTGTTTATTTATTATTAGTTATCGGTTTTGTATCAATCCCACGTTGGCATATGTTCCAATACTAACCCATGTCGGTGTTCCAACTGCACAAATTTCCCCTGTTTTAAGAGTACCATATGAGTTTGTTTGATCTTCTATAAGTTTGGTAACTGCGAGACCACCGGAATTACCACCATCTATTTGTGCTGTTGTAAAATAACTTTCTAAAATTTCACGATTTAGACTGTCATACCCCCTGCCAGTATTACCACTTATAACTCCTTTGGTTAAGGTTAATCGCGCAATATTATTAGATACGGCGTATGCTGGATACCCAAAAATGTAAATATCCATTCCCGTTTTATTGTAGTAGCATGTTTTTATAAATGGATCAGCAAGTCTTTTGTCTAAGTCAGAAGTTCCCTTTATGGCTTTATCTACATATAACCATGCTTTATCAATATTTCTGTCTAGCACATATCCAAACCATCCTAATTTAGTTGAATAAACCGATTCAAATCCCACTTTTTCAGATAACCCAAAATAAGGCAAAGAAGCCGTACAATTAATTTTTGGAGGATTATGCGGATCTGGTACGGAATTAAAAATTACATGAGCATTAGTTTCTATCATATATGTTCCATCAACAGCCAAGCCCTTATCGAGAACACCAGAACCAGTTTGAATCGCTCCGTCATTGAAATAGCACTCTATATAAACTATTTTATTTGATATAGTGCTAATTTCTTCATTAGTAAGTTGCATACTAGGAATTTCTTTTGAAACTTCTTTGGTCGTTTCTTTAATAATTGTTTCTTTAACGATAACTTGTGGCTCTTTTTCTTGCTCATTTTGTTTTTGCTTTAATGATTCGATTTCTTGATTTGCTTTTTCCAATGCTTCTTTTATTTGTTTTTCTTTCTCTTGACGATCTTTTTCTGTTTCCGCCAATAAGCGTTTTTCCTCAGCCTGCTTAATTTTAGTTGTTTGATATTGATTATATATAAAATATCCACCACCGCTAATAATCAAAACAATCAATATTAATGGAATAACAAATATTTTCTTCATTTTTTTAATTTTAATAATTATTTTTAAAATTATTGCTGGCCGGATATACAAAGCCCCCCGCCAGCGATGGCTTGCGCCACCCACATCCCTTTCGAGATATGACCCATCACAGGCGCTCTGACGAGGAGCTTAATACCTGTGATGGGCTTTTTTGCCATACCTTGTAGAAAATCTATAAGGGTTAGGCAACTCAATTGTTAAAACTTACCTCATTTCCTTTTTTGATTTATAAATTTCAGAATATCTTCTTTCTTGTATCTCATTACTCTCTTAATGCCTATGCGGATCGCCGGAAGTATTCCTTTTTTGTCCCATTGTCTTAAGGTATTCGGATGGCACTTTAAAATATCACACGCCTCTTTTAGCGTGAACAATTCTGGCATTATTTCTTTGTTTTTAGCTGTTTTTGTCATTGACTTTTTACTTAACATTTGATAACATTATTATAGAGCAATGTTTGAAACTTTGCAAGATTAAAATGAAAATTATATGAAAATTACCAAAGCAAAAATAGAGCCAAATCCAACAACTGGAAAAAATAAGAATAAAGTATTACTCCTACCACTAGACTTTACAGAATTACCAGAAAGATATTTTTTCAATAATCAAGAAAGTCTATCTGAAAATAAGTTTGTTGATGACAACTCCTTATTTGTGTATTATTTAATATCAAGGGGTATTTTCAGTGTTGATTCTAAGGCTAAAAGAGATTCTGGTGCGATTTTTTTATTTTATCATCCTTTTGAATGGACAAGCATTGATTTTATTTCATTTTTATTGTCAGTTAGTAATAAATATAATTTAAACATAGAGAACATAGAAACATACATAGGAGCAGTAGAGGATGAGTATGAAATATCAGACGAGCCAAGGCAATATAAAGGGGCATATAAATGGATTTTAGAATTAAGAGAAAAAGAACCTAACCGAGAGGAAGCAGTGCTTTTCAATAAGTTTTTTACCGATACCGCCTCTGTTTCAGACATAGAACGGGCATTGATCTATGCAGAAAGAATAGCTCCTGTGTATAAAGACGAAAAAAGCGAGCTATATCTATCAAAAGATATTTTTAGAAAAATACTTGATTATACAAGTTTTTCATTTGCTTTAAACTCTGTTAAAAAGAGTAAAATAAAAGATGATGTCGGCTCTTATATTGAAGCTTTTATGCAAGGGAAGCTTTTTAGAAACAACGAGTCAAAAAGAATTGGCAATACCTCTGTTATTCAATCAAAAAATATATTTACTTTTGAAAAACACAGTTTGTTATTTAGGGAATATTTGCATAAAATGCAAGATGATTTTGGGAATATCGTAATTATTGAAAATACATTTGAAAAAAGATTTCCAAATATTTCATACCCAGAAGCAGAAGTTATTAGAAATAGATATTCAGAAAGAAACTTTTTTTTCTTACATATCTTATTTGCTTTTCAAAAACAAGGTTTAATAAAATTCTTGTCGCTTGGCAGTAGTTGGAGTATTTACGAAGACGAAATGCTAACTTATCAAGCAAAAATTGAAATTTTACCTGCATTTTTCAATGAGGATTTATCCAAAAAACTCTATTTTGATAAAGATAAATCTCGTTTCTATGTGCAAGGTAAAGAAATAAAACTTTTGAAATTTAAGGACGAATATCATACCTTAAGAATAATGTTTGAAAATCCAAGCGATCTTCCTCAAGAATGGTTTTTTTCAGAAATTGTAGAGAGGACTGAAAGTAAATCAGATGACAAAAAATACTATAACGCTATATATCAGTTAAGAATAAAACTTGAGAAACAAGGAATCAAAGACTTTTTTATAACAACTAAACAATCTGTAAAAATTAACAAAAAATATTTGTCTTAAAATTGTCTTAAGTTTATCCAAGATGGCGTAATGCTAACCTGATTACATAATCAGGTTTTTTGTTTGCAGACAAATTATAATTAACTAAATAATTACTATGAAAACATTGAAAGAAACGGATTTTTTTAAGAGTTCAGATTTGTGTCTCTGCTCAGCACTTTGTTGCTATGGCTATAACATTGAAGCCATCGACAACCAAAACCCCAACAAGGCTATCTTTTTAATCAAACGAGACGAACAACTAGATAATTTGATTCAGCAATTCTTTACTCATCAGCTAAAGACAGAACCTTTAGCATTTTTTAATTTTCTGAAAGAGATAAAAACGAGAATTTATAACGCTTAATCAAAATGATAACGGATGATCAAATAGCAAAATATCAGTTCCTTTGGAAGCAAAGATTTAATGAGGAAATATCCAAAGAAGAAGCACTAAAGGAAGGATTAAAATTGATAACTTTGATCACTGCTATTTGCTGTCCGGAGGATGAGGCGGAATTTCAGAGACTGAAACAGCTTAGCGAAAAGATTAAAAGCCAAATGCTTAATAAAACTTAATATCAAAATTATGAAGTCGCTTGAAAGACGATTTAAGAATATATCAGACAAAAAGCCTTTATGGAGTTCATACATTTGTTTTGCGGAAGCGGTAAAAAAACAAAGACTTAACAAGCAAACTATTCATCGCTGGTTTAATAAATTAGTTGAAAAAGATGATTATGCGAGAAATGAGAAAAAAGGCATATTAAAACACTTGTGCAATCTATCAAATGCGCCTGAGGACGACATAAAATAAGGGAGGTTTGCCATTTGGAGGGGTTTATTCCCTAAAAGCATAACAAGTGACATTATATTACGATTAAGATCATACAAATGCCAGATACGGCTAAAAAATTTTATCAAGAGCTTGAGCAGAAATGGCGAAAATCAATGCCTAAATTTGCTGAAAGAGAACTGCTGGAGATTTTTCCGGAGGCCAAAAGCATTGTTGAACAGAAAATAGTAGAGCTGGAGGGAATAAAGAAAATACAGTTAGAGGCTATAAAAAACAGATTGGCAATCGTAAAACATAATAAGTCTGATGATTTTTCAAAATGGTTTTTCAGGGAATGGATCAAAATTGATGCGGGACAAAAATTGGTTCAAACGGAAAATCAGATCGCAAGATTGAAAAGAGTTATTTCAACATCTCGAAACTATACACCCAAAAACTGGATTACGGACATACAGATTCAAAGGGCCTTGGAAGTTCCGATTGAAAGCTTGGTGGATCAGCCACTCCGAAAAAGCGGTAAAACACTGGTCGGGCTTTGCCCGCTACATAATGAAAAACATCCGTCTTTCTATGTTTATCTTGAAACAAATTCCTGCTGGTGTTTCGGATGCAATCATGGCGGGAATTCAATCAACTTTATAAGGCTTCTCAAGGGATTCGGTTTTCCGGAGGCCGTTAGATATTTAATTGGTTAATATTAAAATGAATATGAACATTAACGAACAAAAACTTGAGGAGAGAATGCGGGAAATTGAGAATAACATTCCCGAGAAAATAGAGATTTCCAGATTTCAACCTATGACATCGGGAAAAGTCGTGGAAATTCTTGGATTAACGATCAAGAAAGACGAAGAAAACAAGCTGGTAACTTTTCTGTGCGGACTATCCACTTATACAGAAAGCTCACAATTCAATATCAGTTTCAATGCTCCTTCCTCAACAGGAAAAAGCTATATACCCATAGAAATTGCCCGCTTGTTTCCCAAAGAGGATGTGAAAGAAATCGGCTATGCAACGCCTACATCATTTTTTCACGATGTCGGAGAATTTAACAAAGAGCGCAAAGGTTATGAGATAGATCTATCAAGGAAGCTTCTAATTTTTTTGGATCAACCGCATTCAATGCTTTTGGAAAGACTGAGGCCTCTTTTATCCCACGATGAAAAAGAAATGCTTTTGAAGATCACGGATAAATCCCAAAAAGGCGGGATCAGGACCAAAACTGTTTTTATCAAGGGCTATCCAGCGGTTATTTTTTGCAGTGCCGGATTGCAGATCGATGAACAAGAAAGCACAAGGTTTTTATTGCTATCTCCTCAAACTAGCCAAGAAAAATTAAGACAAGCAATACATGAAAAAATCAAAAAAGAAACGGATAGCAACGCCTATGCTTTGTGGCTGGATGGCGATCCAGAGCGCAAACTGTTGAAAGAGCGGATAGAAGCGATTAGAAATGAACATATTGAAGAAATCAAAATCGCTGATCCGGAAATGATAGAGAAAATATTTTTAAATAAAAGGGCGATATTAAAGCCGAGGCATCAAAGGGATATAGGCAGGCTTATTTCTCTAGTCAAAATGTTTGCCTTGCTTAATTTGTGGTTTAGGGATAGAAAAGATAATATTATTATAGCCAATGCGGATGATATAAAAGAGGCGGTCCAGATTTGGGATAAAATCTCTGAAAGCCAAGAATATAATTTGCCTCCGTTTGTCTATGATCTCTTTCGAGAAGTCATCTTAACCGCTTGGCAGGATAAAAACAAAGGAAATGCCGGAGATATAAAGGTTGGAATAAGTAGGATGGATATATTCAAAAAACATTATGAAGTTTATGGCAGGCCTATTCCGGACTGGCTACTTAGGCAACAGATTATTCCAATGCTGGAAACTACTGGATTGATCAATCAAGAAGCAGACCCGAATGATAAACGAAAAGTGCTTATTTACCCCACTGCTCAACTCACTGTATCGGATGATAAAAACAATAGTGAGCTAGATAGGGGGTAAACTTGATTAACTGGAGAATCTCTAATTATTTCGGTTTTAAAAACGGTTTTTAACGGATTAAAACGGTATGAGCAAAATATTAAAAGAAGATTGCAGGACAATCAGCATATATGACTTGAGAAAATGGGGATGCCTTAAAGGCTATCATTCGGGAATGATCAATTGGACAAGCGGTTGGAGCGAAAAGAAAAGCAGTGTCAGCTATGTTGTTGATTTAGCTTCTTTTGGAAATGAAAAATATTTTAAGCTGGATTATACAATTACTGATCATTTTTCAGGAGAAAAGCATGAAATTAATCATAAATACCCAATACTTACAACTCAGTGCAATTATGGCGGATTAAGATATTGGTTTGAATGTTCGGTATATCATCAAGGGAATTATTGCGGGCGAAAAGTGGCAAAAATTTATCTCGGCAATGGAAGCCATTATTTTGCTTGCCGACACTGCTATAATTTATCTTATCGCTCAAGAATTGATGGCTATGCCTATACCTATCCGGACATCGAGGAATATCAAAGTAAAATGAAAAGATGGCATTATAGGGGTAAGCCAACAGTAAAGCATAGAAGGCTCTTGAAAATGGAAGATAAACTATATCAGAATGAAATGAGATTTGTTTCAAGGGTGAGCAGATTGTTGGCGAAAAAATAGATTTTATGGTATAATACAAGCGTTGATCCAATGAAATACTAAAGGCTTTTATCGTCCAACTAGATGGGCGGTTCTGCTGACAGGCTTTTAGTTTGTTGGATCAACCAGAACCGTCCTTTTAGTATCTGTAATTACAATTATATGAATCAAGACACAACAAAAATCAAATATTTTCTTTATGCCAGAAAATCATCTGAAAGCGATGATCGGCAGGTCCAGTCGATTGATGATCAAATAAATAAGCTAAAAGAATTGGCGAAAGATTCGGATTTGGAAATAATCAAAGTTTTAACCGAATCTAAGTCCGCAAAACAGCCAAATAACAGACCGATTTTTGAAAATATGCTGGCACAAATCGAAAAAGGAAAAGCGCAAGGAATACTTTGCTGGCAAATTAACCGCTTATCCAGAAATCCGGTTGATAGCGGAAAAATAAATTGGATGTTGCAACAAGGAACTATCAAATCCATTCAAACCATAGACAAACAGTATTTGCCGGAAGATAATGTTTTGATGTTCAGCATGGAAAGCGGGATGTCAAACCAGTTTATTTTGGATCTGAGGAAAAACACCAAAAGGGGATTGGAGGGTAAAGTGCAAAGGGGAGAATTCCCAGCCAAAGCGCCTCAAGGTTATACAAATGACGTAATCAATAAAACTATAATCAAAGATCCGGAAAGATTTGAGCTAATTAAAAAGATGTGGAGCTTAATGCTTACAGGAAGTTGTCCGCCATCTAAGATTTTGGATATAGCCAATAATGAATGGGGTTATCGGACCAAAAAAACAAAAAGAGCTGGAGCAAGGCCTATGTCTCAAAGCGAACTCTATAGGATATTTAATGATCCATTCTATTATGGCTATTTTAAGTACAAGGGCAAAATCAGCAAAGGCATTCATGAGCCTATGATAACCATTGAGGAATTTGAAAGGGTGCAAGAATTATTTGGAAGGAAAGATAGACCGCAACAAAAAACGCATGAGTTTTCTTTTACAGGAATTATCCGGTGCGGGCATTGCGGTTGTTTGATCACGGCGGAAGAAAAAAGAAAGTTTATCAAATGCACACAAAAATATGCCAACTATACTTATTATCGTTGCACAAGAAGGAAAAGAGAATTAAATTGCCAAGAACCGGCAATCACAATGAAGAATTTGGAAGAGCAGATCATAAAGGAAATAGATAAATACACTATACCTCTCGGGTTCAAGGATTGGGCTTTGGAAGTTTTGAAAGTCGATAATGGGAAGGAAATCGAAAGGCGCAATCAATCATATGAAATGCTGAATAATACTTATTTGAGTTTGCAAAAGCAATTGGATAATTTAACGAATTTAAGATTAAGAGATTTGATTGATGATGATGATTTTATCAAAAGGAAAGAAGAATTGCAGAATGAAGTTACTAAAGCAAGGGAAAGACTTAATCAAAATCAAGATAGAGGCCAGAATTGGATCGAGCTGATCGAAAGAGCTTTTAACTTTGCGGTATATGCTAGAGAAAAATTTATAACAACGAAAGACTTGCAGATTAAAAGAGAGATCCTATCAGCATTGGGGCAAGTTTATACGTTAAAAAGCGGAGAATTAAGCATTGAACCTTCAAGGTGGCTGATCTCCATTTCTAACCTTAATAAAATAGCAGAAAATGAAACAAGAGCGTTAGAACCAGCGAATAATGTGTTATATAAAACAAAAAACAGGTCTGTTGTACCTGCTTTTTCTAAATGGGGTCGGTTAGGGGATGTGTTCAGAACTTTAGACTGGAATGGGATTAGGCGGGATTATGAGTTATTGAGTAAAGAATTTGCACTTATATAATCAGCTAAGTAATGTCTTGCGCAATTTTAGTTAAAATTTGGTTTACTGTATTTATAACCAATTCTACCTGTTCTTTCGTAAATGTCACATCAAGATGTACAGCTCTATTCCTCATTGCGGTTATATCATTAAAATTTGCAACCAATTCCTCTGGAATAATTTTGAATTTTAAAGCCAGTGCCTTTATATCCGGATCTGAAGTATTTTCTGTCAAAATATCTTTCTGAAGCAATATTTTTCTTAAATTGAGAACTAAAACTTTATAAGATTCAATTATACTGGAAGAATAATATTTGTCTCTTAACATTTTTGTTGCGTTTTCTAATGTATTTTCTGCGTTCTTTTCTAAAATCTTCATGCTGTCCTCTTTTCTTTTTCGATTTATAAAAAAGGTATTCCATACGGATGTGATTAACCATATAAGTCCCATTATTACGTCAAAAAGCCAGATTAATCCATTGTATCTTTTTGTAAGATTGTCGATTATTGGTATTTGGAAGATAATTATAATTACAATAAAAATAGGAAAAAATATTGCAAAAGAATAGAAAAAGTTTGCTAACCAAATAATTGCTTTAAAGAAAAGATGGTTTTGTATTCTTGGTCCATAGTTATATTTAACAAAATCCAAAGCATACATATACACTGAAATAGTAAGAAGGGAGACAAATATAACTAGAATATCGAAAAAGCTCACATTTCTTGTGGGCGTAGATAGAACAATTATCCGTTGCAGTTCTTCTTTAAGCGTACTAAATGCCAAAAAAGTAGCAAGTATTCCAACTACAAATATACTTTTGTCTTTGATCTGATTTTCGCTCATATAGTATTTTATCTAGTTGGTGCGATTATCTGAATTAAACCACAATTCTTTAATTAAAAAAAACAACATAATGCAATATTTTGAGCTTATACTTTTTTGCCTTGAAAATCAAGTGTCGCCAAAAAAACACACCCAATGGGCATATTTCTTATATTTCTATTATAAAGATTCATTTTAGAAACTTTGATTGGAAACTAAAATTAATATTATATTTTAATTTTTTCTTTTGGGGTCATAGTTATCAATATCTTTAACACTTAACTTTTTATCGTTTAGTATTTTATCTCGAAGATAAATACCTAAAACCTCAACGATATCGTCCAGCTCCATACCTTCCTTAAAGAGATATTCTTTCAAGGAATTCAATCTCTGATCATTTTTCATTTCTTCAATTACGTTTCTAGAAATTTCTTGTATGTCATAAGATGTTTCTGGCTTTTTTTCGTCAACGTTGTTCTTCAACTCTTCGTAATTATCTTCAATAAATTTTTTCCCCCCGCTTTCATTCAATACTTTAGAGCCCCTGTCAGTAAGAGCAATCGGACTTCGTTTTCTTGTTAGTGGTTCACGTTCCTTTAGGGATGTTTCACAAGCAACAGCTTTGTCCCTAACTTCCTTAAGCTCTTTTTTAAGATCAGTTATATCGGAAACGGCAGTATCAACTTTATTTTTGTACTCTCCAATTCGTGACGAAGCAATTAAAAAAGAAACTAAAGCACTAATAATTACGCCAGCACCTCCAATGATTAGTTGCATAGTTGTATCATCCATATTTGTATTTATTGTTAATAATATTTATATTACAGCAAAGAGATTTTAAATACTTGTCAATCTTTAAAATATCCCTTAATATAGTACGTAACCATTATATTATATCTGATTCATATTAACAACCCGACAGATTGTAGGATAAACTAAAAATGTCAAGATATTGATTTATAAAAATTTCGTAGATTTATTATATATGCTACAATAAATATATGCCTACAAAAAACGAACAATTATTGGCTTATTTAGCCAAAAAACATGAGAAAGCAACGGTAACAGTTTTAATGAAGATCTGTTATCTTATTGATTTGGTTGGTGAAAAGAAATATGGTAGACAAATATCCGAGTATAGATATAAAAGATATACGTATGGTCCTTTTGATCAAAAAATATATAGGGATTTATCTGAGTTGCAGTCCAAGGGTATCTTAATAGCAAAATCCGACTATACTGCTAGCGGTGAGGAGTATATTCATTATTCGCTTAATGAAGAAACGGAAAGTGTAATTTTTGATAAATTATTAGGAGCAGAAACGCAAATTATTGATGAAGTGCTGGAAAGTGTAAAGGGGTTTGGAGCAAGGACCTTAACCGAAATTGCGTATAAAACAAAACCCATGAAAGCATTAAATGCAACATTGGGCGGAAACGAGAATATGAGTATGAGTCTGGATCTAAAAACCAAATAATTTTTATGGATTTGCCAGAAAAATTGCTTTTAAGCAAAATTAAGACAAGAAACGTATTTTTGGATAGAAAATCCAAAGAAAAAACTACCATTGTAGTAAAACCAAAATATAAATTATCATCGAGTTCAATACTCGATATTTATATTTTTTTTGTATTAACCTCGAAGGAAATTACATGTAAAAAATACTATACATTAACTGTTCGCAAGGAAGAGTGGGAAGAAAAAAACTCTTGTTATTTGAATGGTTGTTCTTATATTGATATAACTAACATAGAATCGTTTAGTAAGGAAGAATTATTAATAAAAATAAAAGATAAGTTCAATGGATTTCCGTATGTGGCAAAAATTTCTGATAAAAAATTTAGCGAGCTTAAATTATTACAAAATAATATAAATAAGGGTTATAATTATAGTGGTATTTCAGAAGAAACAAAGGATCTTATCAATATTGCACTTGCCGAGGCGAATATAGCAAATGAAACACTGAAAAAATTAGGGCTAGCATAGCAAATATAAAAGGATCGCACGAACTTTTCATTTAATAATATTGCAATTTCAGCCATATTTGGTACGATAAGTACAATAAAGTGATTAATAAAAATGTAATGAAAGTATTAATTTATGAGCAAAAAAGATAAGAAACAAGATGATTGGATAAAACGAAACGAAAAAGACCTTGACTTATACATGAGAAGCAAGGGGGTGCAAAAAATGTGGAACTATTTTTTAGAAATTACTAAGAATGAATATTTTGTTGAAACGATAAAGGAATTGAGAAATAAATATAAAATTCCTGATAAGGGTTTCGGGCCAGATCCTGATGGGCATTATTCAATGCCACCTCATAACTTAATTCTTGAAAATAATTTTAATAGCTATAATAATCTAAGAAATGATATCATCGAAAAAATATGCAAAAAGTATAAACTACACTATTTTGATTTTTCTGATGTAATATTGCAATATATTTATTATAATAAGCTATATCCTATTTATGAATTGAGTGCTTGCGGTCTGTTTAGGGTAGAAGATGTAATAGAGGAAAAAATAGAGCCATTTGGTGAATTATTCCAGAAAAGTGATGATATGGCATATCCGATTTCTATAAGAATAAGTCCTTATGCCAGTCAAAGAGATATAGTAGATTTTATAAAAAATAAAACGATTTGGAAGCGGGAAATCGAGTATTTACAGAATAAATATAAGGATAAAAATATTAAGATTGGTAAAATAAAAGCCAAAAAACAATTAACTCAAAAGAGAAATCAATTTATTTATAGCAACAAAAGCTTGCCAAGAAAGAGAATAAAAGAGCTAGTGAGCAATAAATTTAAGACAGATTTGGATTATGAATATATTGGAAAGATAATATCTATGGAAAAGAAGAGAAGAAAAGAACTGTAATACAGAAAATTTCCGTAATACAGAAAAAGCCTTATACAATATTATATAATAAAGGTAGCCTAGTAATAGGCTATTTTTATTTGTTACAAATGGATCGATCAGAAAATCAAAACCGGTTAAAAAACATGGACTTTGAGGCAAAACAAAACCTTGTCGGATTTTTTGATCTGCTTTTGAAAATAGACAAAAGAAATAATCCGGAAATTTATCAAAGTAATGAAGAATATGACAATAACGGAAATACAAATATTGCCGATTAAGCCAAATAACGGCTTAATGGCTTTTGCCAGCGTAGTCATTGATAACTGCCTATATTTAGGCTCAATCGGGGTTTATAAGCGATTAGACGGCAATGGATACCGGATAACCTATCCGACTAAGAAAGTTGGCGATAAAAATATCAATATTTATCATCCGATCAATAAGGAAATGAGCAAGGCCATTGAAAAAGCGATAATAGAAAGAGTGGAAAAATTGCTTGATAAATAGCAACATAAAAGATGTAATGAAAACTTAAATGCTTGATACAATAATTTTAACAATACCGAGAAATGGTTATCTCATAACTGATAACAATAAATTCAGTCCTTCAACTGAAAGAATGCTTGATAATCTGAAATTCTTTTTCAAATATATGAATAATCCGACAGCGAAAGATAGGGAAAGGGGAATATACAAACCGAGATTGACGATCATAAAAAGAGGAGCAAGTTTTGATTTAAAGATAGAATTTTCAGCTCCGAAATTGTTATTTGATAACAATTTGGACGAAATGGAAGAAAGCGATTTTAATGAAGTGGTAAATAAACTAAAAGCGAGAATTGAAGACATGGGCGTAAAGGTTTATACGAGTTTCATCGAAAATGCCAAAGTTTCCGCATTTCATCCTTCAAAAAACATTCCATTAAGCAAAGGCAATACATCAACTTTAGCCATTAAGGAATTATCGAAAATAAATCTCAATGGAAGGTATGATCTGGAAAAAGTCAGCTTTAGAAACAATGGCCATTCGTTGCAGTTTTATGCAAATTCAAACGCTTTTGCGATGTATGACAAGATAATAGATATGAGTAAGCCTAAGAACAGGGCGATAGATAAAGAGCAACCCTTGAAACAACAATCATTGTTTGACTTAATAAAAAAGGAATATAAATATCTTGAAGTATTGAGGTTTGAAATAAGATTAGCCAAAAAACGCAAGATGAATAGCATTTTGAAAGAGGTAAACTATCCGATAAATCCGTTATTCAGAGACATTTTCAAAAAAGAATTATGCAGGAAGATATTAAATCTTTATTGGAATAAATATTTTGACAATAATTTGTTTTTATTCGATATCGGCAATAATCCGCAGAAAATATTACAAAAAATATTGTTGACTTATCCCAAGATCAAGAAGAAGCAAGCTATATATTTAACCGGATTAAATCTTCTATGCAAAGATGAAGAGGGAATCAGAGGATTAAGAACAATTTTACCAAAAGCAATATGGCCGAGAATGAGCCAAGATCTGAAGAAGTTCAGAAAACCTGAATTCAATCAGCGGTCCTATGGATTTATAGCGGATATTCAAAGAGGGCTTAAAGAATTTACATCATATAAGCATAATAAAACCTCTAAAGTTTAGAAATTTGCCTTGTAAACAATTGTAAAGTATAATGGTAGGTGTAAAAGCTGTGCATTTGTTTTATGATAATAGGCATAATGCAAAGATATGAAGAATAGAGAATTTATAACCGCAGGAGAAACAGCGGTTCTTTTAAATGTAAATATAATGACCATTTATCGTTATATAAAGGCTGGAAAAATCATAGCCTATAAAATAGGCAAGGAATTTAGGATTGAGAAAAAAGAGTTTAATATATTTTTAGATAAAGTTAAAACTAAAAAATAATCATGGGCACTTTTAAACAAGCAGTTGAAAAAATTTTGAAGCAAGAGAAAACATTTCTTGATACGGAAACGAAGGAATTGAGCTACACAAAAGTGAAGGACTCCGCGGATAAGATTGACCCGAATCTTATCGCTCTTTTGGCGGGCCACAAAGAAACAAAAGAAAAGTTTTTTACGAAAATCAAAGATGTATATGTTTTCAATATTAATGATTTCAAGTTTTTCTTAGACGAAAACAAAATAAACAATTCATATACGCAATTCGCGAATCAAATTGGACTTTCCGATGGTCCGGAATTTTTGAAAGACCGAGGCGAGGTTGTGCTTGGTTTTCCGTATAAAGATTGTGTACTGGAAGGCGGGCAAAGTACGGAAGAAGGAATGGATGAGTATTTTGAATGGTCCGAGAAAAGCAAAAAGTACGAAGAAAAGACCGCGAAACGAAGCGAGGTATTTTTCAATCAAGTGCTTGCTCGCGATGAAATTGACCGCTTGTTCGATAAAAAGGCATTGGTAAACTGGAAACGGCATACGAAAGACAGTGGAAAGGACGGTGTGGCAGTAAAAGATATTGAGCGAGATGAAAACGGAACGATAAAAGAAAACTTTGTGATAAAGGGTAATAACCTTCTTGCTTTGCATAGTTTAAAAGTTGAATTTGCTGGCAAAGTAAAGCTTATTTATATTGACCCGCCTTTCAATACGGGGAAAGATACCTTTGTTTATAATGACAAATTTACACGTTCCACTTGGTTGACCTTTATGAAAAATAGGTTGGAAGTTGCAAAAGATTTACTCACAGACGACGGGAACATTTTTATCCATATTGATATAAATCAATCGCATTATTTAAAAGTTCTTTGCGACGCTGTTTTTGATGAGAGTAATTTTGTGGAAGAGTTAATATGGTCATATGGGTCGCCTTCGGGTGGGAGGGCTTCGGGGGCAAAACCTGTAAATATCCACGATTATATACTTCACTACACAAAGAACTATCAAAGAAGAAAACAAAACAAAATCTATATCCCTTATTCGGAAAAATATATTGAAGATTGGTTTAAGTACACTGATGGCGACGGACGTCGCTATCGACGTCGTATGCGTGGATACGACAATAATGGAAAAGCCCAGTGGGAAAAACAATATCTTGATGAAAGCAAAGGGATACCGCTTTCAACGGTTTGGAATGACATAAAACAAGTATATGCAGACCCGCGAGCTTATAAAGAAAATCAATCACAACATACCGAACTTAAAAAAGAGTTTACGGGCGGACAAAAACCTGAAGCTTTAATAAAAAGATTGATTGAAATGACTACCGACGAGGGAGATTATGTTTTGGATTATCACGCGGGAACAGGAACGACTTTATCGGTGGCACACAAAATGAATCGTCATTGGATTGGTATTGAACAAATGGATTATATTCACGATTTGCCCGAGGCAAGATTGAAAGAGGTTGTTAAGGGCGAACAAGCGGGTATTTCAAAATTAGTGAAATGGAAAGGTGGCGGAAGCTTTATTTATTGCGAACTAGCAAAATGGAACGAACAAGCGAAAGAAGAAATAAACGAGGCGAAGGATCATAAAGCCCTTGAAAAAATGTTTGATATGCTATACGAAAAGTATTTTTTCAATTACAATGTGAAAATAAAAGAGTTTAAAGAGAAGGTTTTGAAAGAAGAAAATTTTAAAAAAATTACACTTGATGAGCAAAAGCGAATGTTCTTGACTATGCTTGATTTGAATCAAATGTACGTGCAAGAAAGCGAGATGGGCGACAAACGATTTGGGATCAGCAAAGATGATCAAAAGCTTACAAAGGAATTTTACAGCAAATAAACGATATGGAATATCTTTACGACAAGCTTAATACTGAGAAGAACGCGATAAAAAAATACGCCCCCGAGATTATCGCGATACCGAAATACGTTTCGGATAATTTGAGATATGAATTTTTTGACTGGCAAAGAGAAGCGTTTGAAAATCTTTTGCTCTGCGAAAAAGACCATAAGGAGTATCCTACTCATTTGATGTTTAATATGGCGACAGGTACGGGAAAGACCCTCTTAATGGCGGGAGCGATTTTGTACTACTATAAACAGGGGTATAGAAAGTTTATATTCTTTGTGAATCAAAACAATATCGTTGATAAAACGGAAAACAATTTTATTGATACTGCACACAGCAAGTATGTTTTCAAAGAAAAAATTATTGTGGACGGAAAGACGGTTGAAATAAAGAAGGTGAATACGTTTTCAAACAACATCGATAGTATAGAGATAAAATTTACGACAATCCAAAAATTGTATAATGACATTCACATTGAAAGAGAAAATCAGGTTTTTCTTGGCGACTTGAAAAAGAAAGATATTGTGATGTTGGCGGACGAAGGACATCACTTGAACGCCGATACGAAGAAAATCGGACAGCTTGAAATTGATTTGAAAACGGAATTGAGGGAAAGCACGAATCCGCTGGAAATTGAAAAGAAAGGTTGGGAACATACGGTTATTGAGCTTTTGTTGAACAAGAATGGCAAGGGCGAAGGAAACAAAAACGTGCTTTTGGAATTCACCGCGACTATTCCCGAAAATCAAAAAGTGATTGATAAATACGCCCCGAAAACGGTTTTTAAATTTGATTTGAAACAATTTCTTTCTGCGGGGTATACGAAAGAAATAAACTTGCTTTCCTCAACGCTTAAAAAGAAAGACCGGATTTTACAAGTCCTTATTTTTAACTGGTACAGGCACGCAATAGCATTGAAAAACGGCATTTCAAATTTTAAGCCCGTGATACTTTTCAGAAGTAAAACGATTGAAGAATCAAAAGAGGATTTTGCGGAATTTTTGAAAATAGTCCAAAACTTGAAGGTGAGTGATTTTGATTTTTTGAAAGACATTGAGAGCAAGTTTAATGAGGGCGAAGAAGTGTATGAACAGGGAAAATCCCGCGTGTTGGATGTGATTAAGTTTATTAAAAAAGAGAGCGTGAAAAAGGCGGAAATTATTCAGTTAATAAAATATCATTTTGCCGAGCGGAATTGTATTATTACGAACTCGAAGACGAATACCGCGAAGACCGCGGAAAAGACAGACGCGGATCAAGAGAAGCTTTTAAACAGCTTGGAAGATAAATATAATCATATACAGGCTATTTTTACTGTTAATCGGCTTACGGAAGGTTGGGACGTACTTAATCTGTATGACATTGTACGCTTGTATAGGGGGCGTGATGAATCAAAGACGGGCAAAGGCGACAGAAAGGCGGGAAGTACCACTATTTCGGAAATACAGCTTATTGGGCGGGGCGTACGATATTGTCCGTTTCCATACAAAGATACGCAAAAGAATAAAAGAAGGTTTGATGAGGATTTGAAACACGAATTGCGGGTTTTGGAAGAACTCTTTTATCATTCAGAATCGGACCATCGATATATCACTGAATTGAAACGAGAGCTTAAAGAACGGGGTTTTATTGATGACGGAAAAATACGAAAAACTTTCAGATTGAAAGACGCATTTATGAAGAGCGGGTTCTATAAAGACATAAAGGTTTGGAAAAACGAGCAGATAGCGAATCCAGAAAGAAGAAAGAAAAGTTTGAAAGAGGCGAAGTTTCCTTTTACTTTTGACTTGCATAACTTGGGAGTAAAAGAGCAAGAATTGGATTTTGAAAGTGAAGACACCGATAAGGAAAGATTGAGTATTGAGGAAACGGGATTGAAAACCGTTATGGCTAAAATAAAAGATTTTGAAAGACACATTTTTTATAAGGCGTTGAACGATAAGGCAAAAGCAGACAATTCTTTATTTCGATTTGAATTTTTGAAAGAAGAAATTGAAATTGAAAGCGTTGAGCAATTTAGAACTGGATTTATCGGTGGTTTTGAAATACGAATTGTTACGAAAGACAAAGAATTTGAGGACATAACGAACAAAGAAAAGCTCGCGATACTATCCGCATTTTTTGACCGCTTTTTGATTGAACTACAAAAAAATATCAATCCGTTTAATGGGTCGGGTTTTATCGCGTTCAAATTCAGTGATCTTTTTGATGAGGTAAAAGAAAAGAGCGTTATGAAAGATGTGGATAGCCAACGGATAGAAGAAGAATTGAAATACGAAGATTGGTATGCATTGGACCAGTTCTATGGCACGAGTGAGGAAAAGAGTTTGATTGAGTTTGTGAAAGATACTATTGGGAACTTACAAAAGAAATATAAAGAAGTGTATCTTTTGAGAAACGAAGAACAGTACAAAATTTTTGACTTCAAAACGGGACAGGGTTTTCAACCCGACTTTCTTCTTTTTTTGGGAAACGCGAAAAAACAATACTATCAAGTTTTTATTGAGCCGAAAGGCGATAACCTACTTGAAAAAGATAAATGGAAAGACGATTTTCTAAAAGCGATTACGAAGAAGTACCCTAAAGGAATTTTGAAAAAGGAAAGCAAGGATTATATTTTGATTGGACTTCCTTTATATAACGAAAAGTTAAAACAGGAATTTACGGATGAGTATGATAAGCTATATAAATAAATTTATGAAAGCAATAATTTTGGCCAGAGTTTCAACGGAAGAACAGATGATCGAGGGGCAGTCAATACCTGCTCAACTTGCTCGTGCCAGAGAATATGCAACTAGAAAAGGGTTTGATATAAAAAGTGAATATCAATTTGAAGAATCGTCAACCAAGGACCAAAGGAAGAAATTTGATCTGGTTATTGATGAAATAAAAAAATCAAAGGAAAAATTGTCTCTGATCGTTGAAACAGTTGATAGACTTCAAAGAAGCTTCAGGGAATCTGTTTTGTTGGATGAGTTTAGAAAAAATGGAAAACTGGACATTCACTTTATCAGGGAAAATCTTGTAATACATAAGGACTCAAATAGCTCTGAAATTCAAAGATGGGATTTGGCTGTTTTTATCGCAAAGAGTTATGTTGGTCAGATCAGCGACAACGTGAAGCGGACTTTTGAAATGAAAATAAGAAAAGGCGAATATACCGGAAAAGCCCCGATTGGTTATTTGAATGTGGATGACGGAAAAGGAAATAGAACAATTGTAACTGATCCAGCGAGGGCTCATATTATTTCAAAGATATTTGAGCTATACTCATCCGGATACTCTTCAATGAAAACAATTGCCAGAATGGTAGGGGAGATGGGCTTGATAAGCAAGGATAAGGCAGATACACGGCTTAAGGCTCGTCAAATTGAAGCAATACTTAATAATCCCTTCTATCATGGTCAAATGCTCCGTAAAGGGCAGATTTACCCCCATAAATACGAACCTATCATCAGTTATGATCTATTTAAGAAGTGCCAAGAAGTGAAAGCAAGCTATAACAAGCAACCAAGAAAAAATGCGTCAAAGCCTTTTGTTTTGAAAGGGCTTGTGAAATGCAGTAAATGCGGTTGTGCGGTTAGTCCGGAAATACATAAGAAAAAATATGTTTATTACAGTTGCACGAATTACAAAGAGGTTTGCAAAAGGGTTTGGGTCAGAGAGGAAAAGCTTTTAGAGCCGATTGCTGAAGTTTTGAAGAATATGGCCCTTCCGCAAAATGTCATAGAAGATGTTACTGAATCGTTGAAAGTTGTGGAAAAATCAAAAAATGAATTTCATAACAAGGCTTTGGAAAATCTCAGATCAGACTATGATAAGATAGATAAACGAATGGGTGTTATGTATGAAGACAGACTGGATGGGCGTATTACTATGGACATGTATGACAAAAAACTGAAAGAGTATAACGAAAAGCAACAGGAATTATTGTTTGACATGCGGAAATACCAGCAAGCCAATGAAAGCTATTATCTAACGGCAAATAAGGTCCTAAATTTGGCAAATAGAGCATATGAAATTTTTGAAAGTTCTGAACCCGAAGAAAAAAGACAACTCGTGAATTTTCTATTTCAGAACTGCCAATTGAATGGCAAAAAGCTTTTATTTAAACTAAAAAGACCGTTTGATACGGTCCTTCAGTGTTCAAGAAATAAACAATGGGGTGACTACTGGGATTTGAACCCAGGATAGCAGGGCCACAACCTGCTGTGTTACCACTACACCATAGCCACCATGGCCTCCGCCTATGGCGGAGGAATTTCTAATTTCTAATTTCAAATTTTAAAATAATGACCAATTTTTAAATATTAAACGATTAAAAATCGCGTCGTTAAAAATTCATTTAAAATTAAAAATTTGATTTGTGGGTTCGGTGGGAATCGAACCCACGACCAATTGCTTAAGAGGCAACTGCTCTACCAATTGAGCTACGAACCCGAACTATTTAATTTTGATCGAACATTATCATGCGACCAATTGCTTAAGAGTCCGCCAGCCGGCGGATCAACCAATTGAGCTACGAACCCAATCGCGCTTTTAGCGCTCAAATTAAAAATTTAAAAATCAAAATGTAAAATAATTGTGTTTTGCAAAGCAAAACTCCAAGACTTTTAATTTTTCATTTTTAACTTTCAACTTAGCATAGCGTTTGTGCCCTCGTCAGGACTCGAACCCGAAATTCTTGGTCCGAAGCCAAGCGTGATATCCATTTCACTACAAGGGCCTGTATAGTCGGCAGAGGGGCCAAGTGCTCCTGTTTATTGAGCTACGAGCGCTCTTTTTGCTAACTACAGTATAATATACCGAAATTTAAAAAAAATCAAGAGGGGGAGGGCCGGTGGTAGTCCAGAAGGTCAACTCCGAAATCCAGCAGCATTTTATATATTTTTTGGATCGGAAGGCCGATAACCGTTGAACTATTGCCGTTAATCCTTTCGATGAACAATGCACCTATGCCCTCGATCGTGTAGGAGGGTGCTTTGTCCAGCGGCTCTCCTGTTCTTATATATTTGTCCATCTCTGTTTCGGAAAGAACTTTTATCCAAACTTCCGCAATATCGACACCTATTGAGAATTTGCCGTTTGCACAGTCGAATATGGCAAAACCTGTTATGAGCTCATGTTTTCTGCCGCTGATGAGCCTCAGAACTTTTTTCGCTTCCTC
This sequence comes from Candidatus Paceibacterota bacterium, assembly GCA_041661265.1. Lineage (NCBI taxonomy): Bacteria > Bacillati > Minisyncoccota > Minisyncoccota bacterium. The sequence goes on from JBAZUT010000004.1 coordinate 160,738, forward strand.
CGAGTCATTGGGTTTTCCTATAAATTTGCCGTCAATGATCCCGAATGAGTCTGCGCCGATAACGATCGCATTTTCGCCTTCGTGTCTTTTTGCGACATCCATTGCTTTTCCGAGCGCAAGCTTCTGGCACAGTTCGCTTGCTGGAAGATCCGCATCCATGTCTTCTTCGTATCCGCTTTTTTCACTTGTAAATTCTATCCCGGCAGTTTTCAGGAGTTTGATCCTGCTGGCAGAACCTGACGCAAGGATTATTTTCTTAGAGATGCTATCTTGTTTAGACATTGAATATTGATTATAAAGTTTTGATTTCAAAATACTGAATACTCGATACTTATACTATTTTACTCCAGCGGATTCTTGTGTGGATACAGGGCGGGGGATTTGTATATGCTGTAGAATTTTTTGTCTATGATCACATTGCCGTCTTTATCGGTTACGTTTTGGGTCCAAACCGCTTTCATCGAACCGTCAGTTTTCTTGTCATATGTTTTCGGGCCGATCATTTCAACTTTTCTTCCATCGTCGGAACCATAGAATTCAAAGTATAACTTATTTCCCTTGATCTTGGTTTGGATCAGGATATAGGCCGGAGTGTTGTTCTTGAACCGGAGGTCGGGGTGCGGAGGGTATATAGTGGCATCCGTGCCCTGAGGATTATAATATTTTACCGGATAGGCATGATTCTGTCTTTCGGTTATTTCCAGTCCCGCCTGTACTGCGCCTCGAAATGCGGTCGAGGAGACCTGGCAGAGGCCGCCGCCATATTCAGGGACAGTTTCTCCTTTTTTTATCACAAGTTCAGGAAGATATCCTTCTTTCGGACCGACTTCGCCGAGGATCTTTACAAATGAAAACTCATCGCCGGGACCCACAAGAATGCCCTGGAACTTGCTTGAGCCGACTCCGATATTGTGGCGCCTGTTCTTTGGCGAGCCGGAAAAATCGGATTCTCCGGTCGCAAGGAGCGCGGTGATCCCCATATTGTCTATGCTTTCGATCGTGATCTCAGGTTCGACGTTTTCGACGACAAGATCGATCTCGATAGTTTTTTCCTGTTTGTTTAGATAGTTGTCGGGAATGAAGAATGTCTTGGTGATCTCTTCGGCGCTTTTTCCCACATTAAGCGCGATCCCGTCATGGTCAAGTGAAAATACATCCACTTTTCCGTCATTTGCCTCAAGCTGGGCATTGACCGGGTCCTGGTTTATCTGGGGGGTGAGAGTTGCAAGATAGTTCCCGATATTCTCATCATTTGCCGATATCCCGAGGACCTTTTCAAAAGTTCCGCTTGCGCTCGCTATCGGATCGAACTTTACGAATGGTATGATATCTTCGCCCTGAAGAGCCCATTTGCTGGAATTATATTTCAGGATCAGTTTGTTTGCCATTATGTTATTTGCATGCAGGAGCGCAGTGCTATTGGCGTCGCTCGTGACTTCCGGTTCCATTTTGACAAGAGCGATGATTATGGTTTCATTTTTGAATTTTGAAAAATTGTTCAGAATAGTGCGTTTCAGGTCTGTCCGGTCCAGGACCACTCCGGATCTTGCGGGAACGGGAATGAATTTATCGCCATCATAATCGTACGTGAAATTTTTGGGAGGATCTTCGATCTGGGCAATTTCCTTTGCCAGAAAATCATTGAAAGCGTTTTTGTCGATCTCCATATCTATCCAAATATCCACCCTGCCCGCAAGAAGGCGAAGATCGTCCTTCAGGATTGCAAGTGCATCTTTATCGTGTCCAAAGCTGTATGCTTCTTTTGCAGATCGCTCAGTGTCTATTGAAAGTCCTATGTCGGCAGGCTGGGCCGTATATATTTTGTCTTTGTATGAGAACGTGATCCCATTGCCGATGGCATCCTTGATCTTGTTCTCAAGCTTATTCTTCGCTTCATCGAGCGTAAGATTTTCATAGCTCTCTCCGTTTATGAAAACATTCGGCAGTATTTTGTCCTTATGCGAATAATTGAAAAATGCGATCCCGCCAGCCGCCGAAAGTATAAGTATAATTGTGATAACCAATGCTATTTTCTCTGTCCTTTTCATTTTATTGATAATTTTTATAAGTCTATTCTAGCTTATTTTTCAGGGCTTGGCTAATGATATCGAATGAAAAACCCCGGGATGCAAGGAACGCGCTGAGTTTCCTCCTGGTTTTGTTCTTGTCTGCACCGTCCTTGACCACTTTCATCTTCTTTGAGACCAAGCGCCGGGCGAGTTCTATCTCCGTTTGTTCGTCGAACAACGATGCAAGCTTTTCTTCAATGATCCCGGAAGAAACGCCCTTAGCCCGAAGTTCTCTTCCCATCATTCTTTTTCCGCAAGGGCGGAGGTTGATCCTGTCGCGGATAAAGGCTTCGGCGAATGCTTCATCGTCCAGATATCTGAATTTTTTGAGTTCATCTATGGTCGTGGCGATAATGTCCTCCTGATAGTCCTTTTGTTTCAGTCTTTCTTCAATTTCAAATACCGATCTTCTGCGAAGGCCGATCAGCTTCATTGCGAACATCATTGCTTGATTTTTTTCTTCCATAGTCATAATTCTACCAAATAAACGGGCTTTAGCCAATAAATCCGATCAGGCAAAAAACGAAACGGGCAGGCCGGAAACTGAAATGAACCAAACTCCGCTGCCTGTCTGCCGGCAGGTTCCGGCATTATAATAAAAAAAGGGAAGCTATCCCTTGCAGTAAGTAATTGAATTTATTATTTTTGTTTCCAATCCCTCCTGGGTTTCTCTGAATTCCGCCTCAATTGTTATCAGGTCGAATGAATTCACTTGAAGATTTGTATAGGGAACATTTTTTCTGAGATGCCTGAATATCTTTTCTCTCATATCTTCATCGCTGATCCATATCAGAGCAAATTGATTCTTTATTTTCGTTGTCCGGAAAAATACATTATAATCGCCCTTCTTCATAAAGCATGGTGGGATGTAAAAGTCAGATTCAAAAATCGATACACCATTTTCCGTGACATTGATCGGAATCATTTCAAAAATTTTTGTTTGATAGACCAATAGGCCTTTGTGATATGAATTGCATGATCTGTATCCTTTTGGTTTGACAGCGACATAGGAACCTTCAACGCTTGGCACAAAGAATCTTACATCGGGAACAATAACGATCCTGTCGCTTCCATAATCTTCATATTCAGCGGCCCAGACAAGTCCGAGACCTTCTATGTTTTGTTTTTCAGTGAATTCGACGCATATTATCTTCGTCTGGTCATTTCCATTACCGATCATTTTGACTACCTCCTTAGCCAATGTGTGCATATTAGTGGCTCTTTGCGGATTTGTCAAGTATTATACTCACAAACAAAATACCCCCGCCTAAGGGGTATTTTGGCCTGTTATCGGATCGAATTTAAACCATTTTATTTCTTTTTGCGTAGCATTTATAGAATCCATGCCTGTAATGCGGGCATTTGTTTTCTTCGCAATTATCGCATTTTTCAAGATATTCCGTGCTTACGCTGAATAGTACGATCTCTATTATCTCATCAATCGTTAATTTCGTGGCGGGAGTGTCCGAAAGGGCATCTGATCCGTTCAAGATGGCATTAAGCGATCTGTGATAATACCAATGCTGGACATCGGGATGCTTGCCTTCTTTTTTCAAAATGCGGAGGTCCGGTATTTCTTTTCCGGCAAGTTCTATCTCTTTCTTTCTTATGGCTCCGATCACATCCCTGAGATCTATCTTGTAAATGTTATTTGTGAATATCATTATATGGCCTGTCGGTCTTTTTTGTATCACGACGCCGACCCTTTCATTCTGCATGGCGTATTTTGCGACATTCCGGCTTTCCGATCGGATTACGGCGACTTTCATTTTGTTCTTTCCGCGTTTAACTTTGTGAATGACCGAATTGGCCTCGAATTCCTTTTTTGCTTCGTCATCAAAATATATCATTGGGTTGAGCGCGAGGAATACGAGGTCGAATATTTTTTGGATCTCGATGTTCTGCTTGTGCATCATCTTCACGATGTGGGCAAGATCGCCGAATTTATTGTGAAGCCCGTGATTGTCGTCTTCACGGAGGTATTCCAATATGGCTTTCATCTCGGGATTTTCTTCGATGTTGAGGCATTTGGCGACGAGCAGGGAAGAAAACCCTCCCGCAATCAGGTGATGATCGAATTCTCCGCCGGCAACGTCGATAAGGATCGAACCTTCGTCATTCCATTTTTTGAGCGTTTCGGCATCGGGATCTCCGCTGGAATCCCAGAAAAACAGTTTTGCTTCCGAGATGCCGGGATATTTTTCAGTTCCGTATCGGAGCAACAGATAATATGCCGTGATCGGATCAAGATGGGGTTTGTTGGGCATTACGACATTATTTATCCTTCGGCTTCTGGGCGCCGCCGTTTTTGCCGGAACATTGTTTTCATTGTCAAAAGAACGGCCATTTGGTGGCATTTGAGATTCTATCGGATTGTAGTTATTGTTCTCGTTCATACTTTTGTATGATATCAGAATTTAGCTTATATATAAAGGCTTGCTATGTTTTAAAAAAAGAAGCTAGCAACTTAGTTTCACCAAGTTATTCCGGTGTAAATTGCTAGCCGCACGAATTTCGTGCTAATTACCTATAGGTTGATAGGTTCGAGGTGGAGGTATTCCTTTACCTCCTTGTCGTCCCTCATTGCCGAGACGGTAGGTCCGATGTGGACCGCTCCTGACTCATCAGCGTTTCCCGCTTCATCGTTTATACTCAGCCTGAACGCTGGTACGATCCTCTCCTCGGTTCCGAGGACTATAATGTGGGGGAAATACTGTGTTAAGCGTCCGGCCTGCTCGACTTTCTTCGAGCTTATCAGGACGTAGCCCTTGATGTCTTTGTTGACATTCAATGGCTTGTCGGACACTATGTTTGTGTGTCCAATCCTCATGAACCATACACCATTCTTCCAGTCGGGCACATTTTCGCGTACCCAGCTGCCAACGTCTTTTTCATAGAGCTGTCTTGATGGTTGGCGCCTGTGTGGCACCGTTGAAGTTTGGATGATGACAGGGATCATCTTGCCGAATTTCTTATGCAGAAAAGCTGCATGAGTCGACATTGACATCCCCATCCCTTTTATATCGCTGTGGAGCGCATTAATATGCGCGTCACCGTTCATATTGTTCATGATCTCTTCAAGAGAGACAATGAACGCTTTTCGCGGTGCGATTTCTGGTTCATCCCTGACAACGCTACTTGTCAACATCTTGACCTTATTGTTCTTTTTTATCCTCCGTTCCTTTTTTGGTTCCTCTTTTTTCCCTTCCCAGAGAACATGTCCGGCATTTCTTCCCGGAATTTTTGTTTCCGGTTCAACTTCTGCCGGTTTTTCTTCCTCAGGAACTGCCTTGGGTTCTGTTTCTGTGATTTTTTCGATCACAGTAACTTCTGCCGGTTTTTCTTCCTGCTGAGCTTTCTCCTCCTGTGGGATAATTGCAGGTTCTGTCTCTATGGTTTTTTCAACCATAGCAACTTCCGCTGGCTTCTCTTCCTCAAGAGTAACTTCAGGTTTTGTTTCCGCGATTTCTTCAACCACGGTAACTTCCTCTGATATGTCCACTGCAGGAACTGCCTCGGGTTCTGTTTTTATGGTTTCTTCAACCACCGTAACTTCCGCTGGTTTTTCCTCGCTCTCTTTCTTTGGGGCAGATTCTGCCATTATTTCAGCGATGAGCTGATTAATCCTCTCTGCCTTATCGGACTTTACTATTCTCATCAAACTGAGCTTAGCTTCCCTTTCATCTTCCGGCATGGCCAACAGTCTTCTTGCTTCGTTTTTCAGCTGTCTTTCGTTGCTTCCTTTCTGGTTCTTTGACATAATTTCTTATCCTCCAATTCATTCTTCTTTTCTTCTCAAAAAAACACTCTATTCCGCGTTTATTAGCGGTCATGAGTGCGTCCCGTTAGGGTGTTTGCATATGTCCATAGACCCATGCAAGTGCCCTAAAGGGACAGAACGGTATTTTTAATGAACAACATAGTATTATACACCCAATCACACAATTTGTCAAGAGCGCGATATGGGGCATACCTAAAGCCCGAAAACATATAGAGGTCTGTCTCTGACCATTCGGATCTTCGAGTTTCCGGAGTCGTTATATTTTAAAAATGCCAAAATATATAACAATAGGAATGTTGCCGGCATTCCTTAGAAGTATTCTGCGATGATATCGACAGAGTACAAATTAATTTTTCCGATCTCCGTCTCGATCTCTTTGATGAGTTCGGAAGAAGTCGGTTCTATATAGAAAAACTTTGCGGGCTCGGATATCTGTGTTTTGGGGATCAGCATATCCCTGCCATCGCTATGAACAAGGATGGCTGCAAAATTTTTCTCTTCAATTCCTGTGCTTGCGTATGTAAAATACGCACTCCTGATTCTGTCCGTCCCCTTTATTATTCTGTGATGGATTATTATTCCGGACGATTTCCTGTCTTTGATTCCCAATTTCTTTCTTGTAACTTTTCTTTTTATTGTATTTTTTGCGCTTTCCATTTCAATCATCTCCTTTTTAAAGGGTGGCTGTGCGGATCTTTATCCGGACAATCACTCTTGAAAAAATATTCCAACTTGGTAGCCTTGGGCTACCAAGTTGAGTTGTTTACTCCGCCCTTGGTTCAAGGTGGACTATGTCTCCGTTGAACGATGGAGTCGTGTGATATGAGTTTTCACACGGTTCTCTTTTCTCTTTGTCGACACTTACGACCAATATCGGCCTCTCACCATTTAATTCATGGTGATATTTCATCTGGGGGAAGAAAGCGCGCGGCTGCTCTTCCGATTCCCGGATGGCAATCACCTTCAAGGCGAATTTTCCCGTCAGTATGTTGTTCGGTGTTTCAATGTCTTCCGGAATGACTATGCGCAGGTCTCCGATCTGAATGATCTTATGGCCTGCCGATTGCATGATCTTCGCGTTTCGGATGTCGATTTCAGCGCTGATATCCCGGTCTATGGCCAGATAAGTGCAGACCTCCACTGAAGCGCCCTCCCGTTTTCCTCTGAGATGTTTTATTCTTCGTTTTTCGGGATTTCCTCGGGCCGCCTTGTAGAGGCTTAATATGTGTCCACCTCCTGCGTTTTTCGCAAAATTTTCCGGTTTATTCTTTTCTGTGGACATTACCATTTCTGTTTCTTTTTGTTTGCCCTCCCAGAGGATCTTTCCGCCGTCTTTCTGCTTCAATGCTTGAGCAGACTTTTTGGCTGAATCAATCATCTCTGAAATGTTCTCTTCCACCCTCTCAATGCCTATTGCAAGCATTTTTTTTGCGGTGCGAAGGTCTTCCGAATCGCCGGTTCGATTCTTGAAAACTGTAGTTTTGGGATCTGTGCAGGCAATCGGTTCAAAACCTGGAACAAAAACAGTCGCAGGCTGTTCTTTCTCGGTTGATGTTTCTGCAACAGCGGAGCCATCTGCCGGGATATTTACGTTCTTTCCTTTCTGTCTGGCATCTTTTCTGATGCCCTCGATCTTTTGCCAGATCAGGTTTCTTTCCCCAAGCAATTTGAGGTCATTACTTATTTCCTCTTCGATTGCCTTATTGCTCGTACCAGTCCATACTCTTTGGGCTAGTTTCTTTCCTTCGTTGCTTATTTTGGGTTTTTCTGGTTTTTCACTCATCTTATATTCCTCACGTATTTTGTAACTTACCCATAAGCGGCACTTCCATATTGGTGCCAATATTCTTGTGGGGGTAGATGAATACTTTAAATAGATATTTATTAATAATTCGGGCAGAAAGGAGCTAATCTCCTTTTCCCGATTGAAAATATCCAATTATCCCCACAAAAATCCATTATAAAAGAGCAACCGCATATTATATACAATAAAACGATAATTGTCAAGTCTTGTGTATACTTGAATTAACTGCTTAAATGGGGTAGATGAGGCATGAAACGTGAAACATAAAACAGAAAAACATTAATTTCGTATCATTTTATGCGGAATCAATTGTATTGGAGCATATATTGCCATTTTACATTTTACATTTTTAATTTAAAACATGGGTCTATTTCCACCAAAAATACAGGATAAATTCACATCGAACTTGAAAAGCGTGATCAACAACGCCGAAAACATTTCGAGAGAATTCAATCATAACTATATCGGCATCGAGCATATAATCTATGGGATAATATCCCAGAAGGGAAGCATCGGCTCGAATGTTCTCGGCATGGATAAGGTCAATCTGAAAAATCTGCATGATGTCATTGATGTGATCCCGAAAGCGAAAAAATGGAAGCCGGTTCTTTCGGGCGAACTGAAGAACATCTTCAAAAAAACGGTTCTGATCGCGAGCAAATACAAACATTCATATATTGGTACGGAGCATCTGCTTTATGCCATTCTTGTGACCAATGACAAAAAGACCATAGATCTGTTTTCCGGCGTGGGCATCAAGGCGGAAACATTGTTGCAGCAGCTAAAGGCGCTTCTTGAGAGTTCGGCGAGATTTACCGACATCGTCGATCTTTTCGACCAGACAGTGAAAATTCAGAAGATAAATCCCGGACAGATATTTCCAGGTCCGCAGGGTATGAACGGGTTTATGATGGATATGCCGAATTTCCGCGATCAGATGTCCCAGAAGCAATCGGCCCTCGAATGTTTTTGCATAGATCTTATAAAGAGTTTCGAAGAAAAAAAGACGGATCCGATCATCGGCAGGGAGGAAGAGGTCGGAAAGGTTATCAATATTTTGAACAGAAAAACGAAGAACAATCCGGTGCTTGTGGGAGAGCCCGGGGTTGGAAAGACGGCAATAGTGCAAGGTCTTGCGCAAAGGATATTCGAAGGAAAGGTTCCCGTGAACCTTCTTAATAAGAGGATCTATTCTTTGGACGTGGGGCTTCTTGTCGCCGGAGCGGTTTTTCGGGGCGAGTTCGAGGCGCGCCTGAAAGATGTCATTGCCGAAGCACAGGAAAATCCGAATGTAATTTTGTTCATAGACGAAATTCATACGATCATAGGCGCCGGAAGCGCAAGCGGTTCAGGCAGTCTTGATGCCGCGAATATTCTGAAACCGCCGCTTTCAAGGGGAGATATCTCCTGTATCGGCGCGACAACACTGGACGAATACAGGAAACACTTCAAGAAGGATGCGGCGCTTGAGAGAAGGTTTCAAATGGTCCTTGTCGAAGAGCCGAGCGTAGCAGAGACAAAAAAGATGCTCAGAGGGCTCAAGGGGCTTTATGAAAAACATCACAATCTTTTGATAAGCGAGGAAGCGGTGGATATGGCAGTGGAACTTTCCGAGAGATTTCTTTCGGAAAGATTTTTGCCCGACAAGGCTTTCGATGTTCTCGATGAAGCGTCGGCTCTGGTTCGAAGCAGGAATACGGGAAAGAACTATTTCGGGAAGATAAAGATCCTTGAGGCGAAGAAAAGGGCGATCCAGCTTGAAAAAGAAAAGGCGATCGATGAAGAAAAATATGACGAAGCGCTTCTTATCAAGGATAAGGAGGGGGATACTGAAAGAAAGGTGATCGAGCTTTATAAATTGCAGGACGAGGAAAACAAGAAAGGAAGCAAAACACCCGTTACGGCTGATGATATCTCTGACGTGATAACCAGGATAACCGGGATTCCGGTCAAAAAAATGGTTTCGAAAGAGAGAGAAAGACTGAAGGACCTTGAGGGAAAGCTTAAAAAATTCATCATAGGACAAGACGAAGCGATAAGCGTGATCTCGAAGTCCGTGCGCAGGGCAAGGCTCGGGATCTCCAGCGAGAACAGGCCGCTTGGCGTTTTTATGTTCCTGGGGCCTACGGGAGTCGGAAAAACAGAGCTTGCGAAGGTGCTTGCGAAGGTGATATATGAGAATCAGGATGCGCTGATCAAAGTTGATATGAGCGAGTTCATGGAGCGCCATAATGTTTCGAGGCTTGTTGGAGCGCCGGCGGGATATGTGGGCTATGAAGAAGGCGGACAGCTTACGGAAAAAGTCAGGCTCCATCCATATTCCGTGATATTGTTCGATGAGGTGGAGAAGGCTCATCCGGATGTTTTTAATCTCCTTCTGCAGATATTTGAAGATGGCGAGCTTACCGATGCGGCGGGAAGAAAGGTGAATTTCAAGAATACGGTGATAATCATGACTTCGAACATCGGTACCGAGGAAATGACCGAGGAGGCCAAGATCGGGTTTTCGAATACATCGGACGTAAATGATGATGAAAAGAAAGAAAAGATACGCAAGAAATATATTGATACGAAAGATTCCATAATAAAAGAGCTTAAAGGCGAATTCAGGCCGGAATTCATCAACAGGCTGGATAGCGTGATCATATTCGATCCGCTCGGGAAAAAAGATATAAATTCAATAACAAAGATGCAGTTTGAAGATCTGGCAAAGAGGATCGAGAGGACCAATGGCATCAAGATCAAGGCGACGAAAAAGGCGCTGGACTATGTTGCGGCGAAGTCTTTTGATCCGAATGAAGGCGCAAGGCTGGTGAGAAGGAATCTGCAATCCATGGCGGAAGATATGATCTCGCAAGAACTGGTGGGTGGGAATGTTGAAAGAGGGGACATTGTTGTTTTGGATCTGGAGAAGGGAAAGATCGTTTTGAAGAAGAAAAAATAAATGTTTATTAGATCAAGCGTTATTTGAAGATAATAAGATGGGCAATGAATGATATTGTTCTATCTTTTAGTGATAGGTGTATCTTGACAATAATAAATAAGTGTGGTAGCGTGGACTTGACATTAAGGTACGAGGTGTGAATATGAGAGAGAATAAATTAACTGATAAACAGAAGAAAAAGATTAAAGCGCTTTTGATTGCGGATAGGCCTACGCCAGGCGATGTGTCGATTGGAGACTCTGTGAAAAAAGCGCTTCGCTTGTCGGATAAGCGATTTAAAGAGCTTGAACAAGAAATAGAAAATTATCTCGTAGATTATTTTGACAGCAGAAATCATGCAAAATAATTAATGTTCCTATATTGCCCACTTGTAAAAATTACATCTTGTGGGTTTTTTCATGGAAAGCATATCGTAGGGCATCACAAAACACACCGCGATCAGCTAATGCTGATTGCCGGATTTATTAAAGCCACGATTTCTCGCAAATTTGTTGAGGATGGCTTGTCATGGAAATATTAATTCATTCCCGTTTTTTTGGTGTCGATCCGGTGATGTATTAATTGATGTGATAATTAATAAAGTATTTAAAATATATTTCAGATAAATTATATTTAAACCCCATTTTGCCATGAGCAAAACCAAGGAACACCTATTGCGCGCAAGAATCTTTATCATCGACCTTTTGTTTCCGATCAGATGTCTGGGGTGCGGCGTGGAGTTCGAGGATCTGGAACCGAAAGAGAGATGGATCTGCGAAAGCTGCCTGAAAAAAGTTCCAATACGCAGAATTCAGGCTTGTCCCGCGTGCGAAGAATATAGTGAAGGCGGAAAGACGCATATCAGGTGCAGGAGAAAGACCTCGCTTGACGGTCTTTGGGTGTCATCGGAATATGACAGCAAGCTGGTCAGCGATGCCATAAAAAAACTTAAGTTCAGTTTCGTCAGGGATATCTCTTTTTCGCTTTCGAAGATCATTGAAAGAAGCGTTCTTGAGGCCGAGGAATTCACAGAATTCCATGACATATTCCTGGATAATTTCTCGTGGACTGAGGACGAAGACAAATACATTGATGAAGAAAAAAACAGAAGAACCGAAACGGTTTTGGTTCCTGTGCCGCTTCACAAAAAAAGACAAAATTGGAGAGGATTCAATCAGGCGGAGCTAATTTCGCGGAATGTGTCGGAAAGATTCAACATCAGTCTCGTCAAAGACACTGTCGCGAGAGTGAAAAATACGCAACCACAGACCAAGGTGGACACGGTCCTGAGGAGAAAAGAGAATATTTCCGGAGCATTTCTGTGCCAGGATCCCGCTTTGTTAAAAAATAAGAACGTGATTATTCTTGATGATGTCAGCACTACTCTTGCGACGATCGATGAATGCGCCGGGGTCATACGTCGTTCAGGAGCGAAGAGTGTCTGGGGACTGGTCGTGGCGCGGAGATAGTTATGACGGAATTCTTGATATTTTCCTTCGGTATGCTAAAATAATATCACTGCTTAATGAATTAACCTATTTTATGGAATTCAACTTCAATGAAAAGTCATTCGACGAGGTCGAAGAAAAAATTGGAAAGATCAAGAATGATATTGAACATAATAAGGCGATGGAGGAATTTGAAAAATTCGGTTCCGATGCGATGAAAAGCATTTCCGACCTGATATCGGAAGGATGATCCGGGCGCGCGGGTTCGGATAAGGCGCTAGGGGGCGAATATGATTGCCCTTTTCGTTTTTTAATAATAAACATGTAAGACGGAATATATCATATGCGAAGTTCATATATGAGAAAAAACGCAATACGGGGACCATTTTTTTTGCTGGCTCTCGTTCCGCTGATATTTTTCGGAGATTTTTATGAACACTTCTATGTCTATCTGACCGGAACGATCATTGCGGATGTCATAAAGAATGAGTGGCATATCGTTTTGATAAGCATAGCGGTGTCGCTGGCATTTTTTTTGCTTTTATCGTTCAGAAGGAAGGTGAAATGGGTTGAATATGGGATCGTCAGCGCTTTTATTATTTCGCTCTTTGTGGAAATGTATGGAATGCCCCTTACGATCATATTCGCATCGAAGTATTTTCTCAGGCCCGGCCTGAAGGCGCCCGAGAATATTCTGGAATTTAATCTTCTGGGAGTGGGATTCGGGGCCGATATTGTCATGGCATACGGATTGGTGCTGATAACGATCGGAATGATGCTGATCTTTTCCGGATGGATCACGCTCTATGGCCAGGCGAAGAAGAATCATCTTGCATTCGGAGGAATATATTCTCTCTCAAGACATCCTCAATATCTCGGCTTCATTCTTTTTATAACCGGATGGTTTTTGGGGTGGCCGACTTTTCTGACGCTTTTTTTTGCGCCAGTCCTGATATATAAATATATCACACTGTGCAAACAGGAAGAGCTTGAAGTTGAGCGAGAATTTCCCGGGTACAAAGAATATAAAAAGGAAGTTCCTTTTCTGTTATAGAAGATTTAAGCTCTTGATTTTAATTAAAAAATGTGATACAATATAAGTGTAATCATTTAATGCGATCAATATGAAATTCGGTTCTATTGAACAAAATATGCCGCAGGAAGCCATTTCCCCGGTAAGTGAAGCGGAAAGGATATTGAGGATTGAAGACCCTGATGCTCAAGAGGACGAGATTAAGAAAATACAGCAACTGGACGAGAATTTTGCGCATGAGGTCAGGGAAGAAATAGATAAAATTCTTATGGAGCCGGGAGAATAACGGTAATTATTTAATATAGCGATATCAAGGGTGAACATATTCGGTGTACCCTTTTTATTTTTAGCTCGTCGGACAAATGAAAAAAACAAATTCAAGCAATGAAAATTTGATAAACACTTCCTTCGGTTCGCGGTTGATGTTTCTATCCAAACCGCAAAAAGCCGTCTCGTATATCATTATTATCCTAACGACGGTTTTTGTCGTTTATTTTACGGCTCAGGCGGCGATGGAGGGATATCCGGATATATATGCTATTGATGCAAAAATGGAAAATGAGTCCGAAATCAACATCAACTCGGAAATAAAAATAGTTTTCAATCAGCCCGTGGTATTTTTGAACGAAGATAATATTAAAATTACTCCTTATGTCGGGCGCGAGCAGGTTCTGTCCGATGATGGAAAAATATTGATATTGAATCACAGAGAGCCTTTTTTGCCGGAGACGAAATATGAGATCGAGTTGAAAGGCGTCAGGGGATTAAGCGGACTTATGATGGACAGTAAGAGGTTCAATATTTACACAAGATCTTCCGATGAAGATAACAAAGAGATCGGACTGGAAAAGGAAGAAGTGATATTCGCAGAGCTGCAGCTATCAAAGAATAAATATATACCGCCGGTAATATCGCAGCCGGTAACCGAGATCGAAGTCGATCCGAAATTCAAGGAGGGAAAATATATAGATATCAGCATTGATTATCAGGTGATGACGATCTTCGAGGATGGGATCAAGGTTAACAGTTTTTTGGTATCAAGCGGGATCCCGGGGCTTTCCACTCCGTTTGGAACCTATTCCGTTCAAAGAAAGGAGATCAATCACTGGTCCAGCGGATACGGTCTTTGGATGCCATATAGTATGAATTTTTCGGGGCCGTTCTATATACACGAACTTCCGTATTGGCCGGGAGGATATAGGGAAGGGGAAAGTCATCTGGGACACAAAGCTTCCCATGGGTGCGTCAGACTGGGCATGGGTCCTGCCAAATATGTGTATGACTGGGCGGATATCGGAACGCCGATATACATACATAAATAAAAAAATGAACAGTTGTTCATTTAGGTTTCAATTATCGGACTGTCGTTGGTGTCATAATAATCCCATCCTCTTAGTCCGGTTTTTACAATGACTGCCATGTTATCGAGCGCTCTGGTCTTGTAAATGACCGTTTTTTTATCTCCCTGCAATATTTCTTTGTGGAATTTAGGTTTGAGCTCAATGTTCGAATTTTGATCCTCGATCTTGTAAACTATGGCTTGCAGGATCGTCGGCAGCGTCATCTCTGTTAATATATACTTCTTGTTATCTTCTATTATTCGTTTGCTTTTAGCGAAGAATCCAAAATCCTTTATTGATTTTTTCTCTTTGCGAACCGTCAGGCGCGGCCCGACTACCATAAAGTACGCGAGGATAGCTGCTACGGCTATAAATATTAAAGCTGCTGTCTGGCCAGATATCGGCATAATCTACCTCCTTGGCCATTATAGATAAAACAGAGGATGTGTCAATGTTTGCGTTCATCTTTTACAATATATTTTTTGGTGCTATAATGTATTTTTCGGTTAAAAAATCGCCAACAGGAGGAATAAAAATCAAAGAGGAGATAAATAAAATAAAATTGTTCATTGAGAACAGGAAAGCACATGCGATCTCATATATGATGAACGAGTATCCGGACCTTGGCGACAATGGGGCTGAGGAAATATACCGCCTTGGCGGACAGGTCTGGAAATGGGTCTTTATCCTGACGATCCTGCTTGCGCTCTTTGGAAGTTTTTTTCACGGAGAGTTCGGGATATTATACTTGATCGGCATCATTATTTACAGCGCTATTTGGGCGACGATGCTGGGCATCGCAGTGATATTCCTGGGAAAACATTCTCTCGGCTTGAGAGACAAGGCGATTCGGGCATGGCAAGAAATAAAAAAGCCTTAGAACAAATGATTCTAAGAAACTTTTTTTGCCAAGTCCCGTTTTTTTATGCCCTTTCGGACTTGATCTTGCGGAGAAGCTTTTCAATCTGTTTCGTGCTATCTTCGTCATAGATCGAAACCGCAAATACATTTTTAT